>CAZAMK010000035.1:0-9812 GCA_964486345.1 uncultured bacterium | reverse complement strand
TGGGAGGCATCTCCCGATGCCGATTATTTCGAGGTCAGGAGACCTCTCCCACAAGGCTGTTTACGACACAACCAACGCCGCTCTCAAGATGCGACAGTCCGCCTATGCTTTGTGGCGGAAAATCAAATCAGTTTCAATTAGTGTAGAAAACGGGTATCTTCCCCTGCAATTCCTTAAGGTACTTGTCAAACTCTTCGGAAAATTTCACGTTCTGCAGAATTATCTTTGCTCTGTTGTACAGAAGGTAATCATCCGGCTTCTCTCCCTGTACGACATCCTTAAGCAGTACCGCAAGATATTTTTCCCCCACCTTGAAAGACCTGCTTATTTCCCCTGCCGACAGCTTTTCTATTTCGGCAAGCACTTCAGGCACAATGTCCCCCGCAGAGAGTTTTATAACCTCGCTCATATCGCTTTCTTTTGAGGCGTCAAACCCGCTGACAAAAGCTATGGCGGAAGATTCGTCTTCAAACCATTTCATCCTTACGTTATAGGAAGAACTGCTTGCCTTTTCCAGCTCCTTCATTTTCGCCGTAATCTCGGCCATTGTTATCTGTATCTTTTCAGAGACGTTCTTCCTGACCAGTTTTCTTGACTTTATATTTTCTGCAACCTTTTTTACAAAAATTTCGTAAGGCAGATTTTCCTTTGCCAGCCCCTCAAGAAATGCCTGCTCATCGGGGAAATTGGCCTTTATCCTTGCCGTTTCAAAGGCAACCTCTTCAGACATTGCCTCCATGCCCTCTCTCTCCGCCTGAAAAACAAGCATCCTCTCAACGACCAGTTCACGGAGGGCGTTTTCATAATCCTTGTTTATTTCGCTCATTTTTACTCTTACATCGCTGTCAAGTATTATTTTGTTTCCCACCATAACCACGGACATATTCTCACAATAAGCCGCTCCTGCCAGAAAAACAACCGTTATTGCCAATATAATCTTTTGTAGAATAGACATTGCAGCTCCTTGTCCAAATCCCCTTCAAATTCCCCCTTTGTCAAAGGGGAAGGCAGGGGGATTTATTCTTTTTGCCTCCGGTTTTCAATTTGTTTTGAGTTTTTCCACCCTGTCAGGGAAAACCCTGATATTCCCTTTTTCCTTCATTTCGGCTATAAGCGCATCCACCGCACGCTTCTTGCCCTGCGACATCATCATGCTTCTTATCTCCGCAGAAGCTTCCTGCATGGTAAGCATCCTTCTTTCTGTCTTGCTTGCCAGTTTAATTATGTGATAGCCCACTTCGGTCTTTATTATGTTGGCAAGGATATCGCCGGGATTTATCCTTGTAACCAGCGCAGATATCTCCGGCTCAAGCTTCCTGACGTCAATCCACCCGAGGTCGCCGTTCCTTTCGCGGCTAAGGGTTATAGACTCCCTTCTCGCAAGCTCCTCAAAAGATTCCCCGAAACTTAACCTGCGCCTCACGGCCTCGGCCGCCTGTTGGTTAGGAAGGACTATTTCAAAAAGCCGCACCCTTTCAGGGATGACGAAATCTTCAAGGTGCGTATTGTAGTATTCCGCAATTTCCTCATCGGTAATTTCCACCTTCTTAACATGTTTTTTTTCAACATACTCCTGGGTAAGCAGTTTCATATAGTAATTTTTCATCCTATCCTCAACGCCCCTCTTCAGCTCTCTTTCGTACTTCTTCGCCTCCCTGAAGAGCAAAACCTGGTTGATATAATCATCAAGAACAGCCTGCGGGTCGGTCTTCAGAGATTCCCTGTAAAAGGTCGGCGAGACTTCCACTTCAACCATAAGGTCGTTTACGGTAATCCGGTATCCGTTGACTACCGCAAGCACCTTTCTGTTTTTTGAGGAGATGAGAAAAAAAACTGCTGAAGCTACCAGGGCGGCTGCAAGCACGACAATTATTATTTTTCTTGTTTTCTTGTTCCTGAAAAAAGGTATTATTCTCTTTACATTAATTTTCTTCATCCGCCTGCCTCCGCACACTCACACTATTGTATCTCTCTTTTGTGGATAATCCTCTTCTTTTTCCTGTCATACCATACGGTCAGTTTCTTTTCCGCTGTAATATGTTCTTCTATTTTACCATTATTATTTACATTCTGCACTTTTTGTCCCAAAGCGGTTATTTTGAAGACGTTGCTTCTGACCGTTATGAGGTTTATTATCCTTGAAAAAATCAATTCCTTCTCTTTCTCCGTGTCTATCATAAAATCAAAATCGCTGTCCCTGAAATCAAAACCGTACTTCGTCATCTCTCTTGACAAAATCCCTGCGGGCGAAAGTACCTGCGCATACCTTCCAAGAACTTCCGATATATCCTTATACGGCCCCGCTCCTATAATCGCCTTCGCAAGTTTTTCGTCTGCCAGCGGAAGGCAGGCAAGCGCGGCAGGGGAAGAAGTATTGATGTTAAGCCGTCCGTACGTCGGCGCTTCGGGCTTTTCAACAACGGTGAAATAATCCAGCACCGGCCTGTCATATCCAGTCTTCCAGAAATCCAGTGTCTTCCAGTGCTCTTTCTTGTGGATTAAGGACAGCTCTCCGAGAGTAACGAATTTGCCGTTTTTCACGTTGAATGACGATGGCCAGTTCAAAAGCCAGTCAACCTTTCCGAACTCCCATCCTATCCACGGCTGGAAAGTTACGTTGGGCTTCCCCGGAGTGGGAGGGCCGGGAAGCCAGTCAAATTTTCCGAACATCCTCGGGTCGTTTTTCTGCACCGTGGTCCGGGGAAGGTCTATGATATACTCCGTCTCCTCTATGAGATTATCCTTTTTGTCGTATAACCGCAGGGTGCAGTCCAAGCCGAGAGTGGAAAGGAACGGTATCATGTCAAGGATATCCGTGAGGAAACCGAGGGAACCCGGATTCAGCACAAGAATCGGCTCGTAGTGCCCGCATCCGTCCGGCTCCCGTATCGGTATGAAAAGAGGGATGACGACCGGCGGCTCCCCGGGGATTATGATTATCATTATGCTTATCAGGTCGCCGATTGTGAAGAAAGAGCGCGGCGGAATTTTCTTCCCTCCTGGGATAATGACGTTGGCGGCAACCACATTGTCTATTATTTTCTTCACTCTTTCCGGCGCAATATCGGTCTCTCCCGCGGTAATGTCGTCAAGGATATCCTGGGATTCCTGCAGGACTTCTTTCCACATGCCGGAAAAAAGAGTCACCAATCCTGTTATCTTCCAGTTTCCTATATCAAGCGCCTCGGAATACGGGTTGAACAGCTCTATGAACTGCCCGCCTTCCTCCTTGAAGATTATCGTATCTCCCAGAAATATCTTCCGCCACGGCCTGACCGCATCAACCTCGTTGAAATACGGTGTTTTATTCACGCCGAAAATCTTCTCCCCGCTGATTTCAAAAACGGGAGGCACCCTGCTCTTGTCCCTGTAAGCGGTGATGTTAAGCGCAATCTGCACGGCAAGGGTGTTGTCATATCCGAGGTTTCTCAAAACGCCGCATATTTCTTCAAAAGGCGCGTCGTTCAGGTTCAGCCGGTATTTACCTTCTTTGCTAACGTTCAGGTCGTAGGAAAAGCAGGTAATATAATTTTTAATCTTGTCGTACCCCTCCTGGTTGATGCCGTTTACAAGCTTCACGTCCGCCGGATCAATATACGGCCTTTTCTCCCTGTATCTCACGATGCCGTCGGCGCATCCCCTGCCTATGATTTCGCTCAAGATGTCTATATCGGTTACGCCGTAAGAAGGTATCTTTCCCGAACCTCCGCTGTAATTGACGTTTATCTTGCCGCTTTCATCCTCAACAAGAACCGCGTACCGGCCTATGACATTGCCTTCCCTGTCTTTCACCTCCAGCCAGCGGGCATCAGGCACGCCGTCATCGTTGAGGTCAACGTCCTCCCCTTCAAAATTCGTACGCCAGGAGTCGGTAAAAGCGTCATATTGCGTATCATCGTTGTCTATCTCCCATATCGCCGCCTCCATGCCGGTTTTCGCAAACCTCTGCGCATTCTTTCCGGTATACATCTTATGGGCTGTTTTCTGCCAGCAGTTAAAGAAAAAAAGCATTGCGGCGGTGAAAGCAAAAAGTATAAGGAGCACCATCAGCGTCAGAATTACGGAAACGCCTTTTTTGTCAGTCAATCCTGATAATTTTTGTGAAAGTCTTTTCATCTCTCACTCCTTCAATTTTGCCGGAAAAACATGTGAGTTCTATCTTTACAAGCCGCGGAAGAACGGGGTCTTCCATGTCTTCAGTATTCCATTCGTCCTTCCATGAAGAGCCGCCGGAATACGAGAGCGCAAATGCGCTTATCCCTTCGCCGGCAACCTGCGCTCCCGGAAACCCTTCGGAAAAACGGAAATCTGGGCTTGCCCTGTCAATCCTTTCAACAGCTACTTTAACGGCTCCCGCTGCGGAATCAAAATATATCCCGAACTTTGCAAGGTCGGATTCGGGTCCCTCGGAAAAAGGGGACACGAACCGCACCCGTTCTTTCTCCCCTTTGAAATTTATCCTCATGCCTCCTTTCATATCGTTGCACATAGCCGAAGGCAGGTATTTCTCAATGTACCCGAACGTGCGCGACGCCTCGGAGTAAATCTTCTTCTCTGCCGACTGCCTGCCGAACCTGTAAAGGGAATTTCTGAATATGGTTACCGCGGAAAGAACGGCGATGCAGAAAATTATGAGCGCTATTACCATCTCCAACAGCGTGAAACCCTTATACCAGTTTGACTTCACACATATAGTATTGTTGGCTGCGTCGTCAACATCATCGGCGTATTCCAACATACGCCTCTTCGTTTCCTCCTTGCCGCCGCGCTCTATGCATGAATTGAAACTGGTATTATTTGCGCCGGAAAGTCTCCTGAAAATATTCCTTCTCATCTTTCCCCTCTCTCTTAAAAAGAATCTCCATATCAGCTCTGTACAAACCCTGCTTTTCCTCTTCAAACCAGACGGAATATCCGTATTCTGCAAACTCTTCGTCAACCCCCTCAATGAAAGACGGCACAGCGGGCCCGTCGGCAGAGCCGTATACGTTTTCAATTACGGCAAAAATCCTGTCCGCTATCATTGAAACGGAAACATAGTTCTTCGCCCTGCCGGAAAGATTGTCTATAGCGGGGTAAACCCGCAGAATGGTTATGATGCCTACCGCCAGTATAAAAAAGGCGACAAGAACGCTTATGAAAGTAATCCCTGAACGTGTTGTCTTGTGGGAGAGGTCTCCAGACCTCGAAATTATCGGCATCGGGAGATGCCTCACACATGCGATGAATCGCACCGCTGCATTCTTACGCATTTTTCTAATCATTTGAAATGAAACACCTGCCGGTAAGGTTGTGCAGAACAATCTTTATTTCTTTTTTGTCAACAGAATCACCCAGTATGAGGTAACCTGCAGTCTGCGCCGTGCCGTCCGGCTTTAAAACCGCCGGGTCAAAACCCGCGGACTTCCTCTTGACCGCCACATTTACCGGAAACTTCTGCTCCTTGCACACCGGTTCTCTGTTTTCCCTCAAAACAATAAACCCCTCTTCTCTGAAAATCACGTAAAATTCCTTTCTTTCGTTAACGGCGTATTCCCTCGCAAGCCCTACCGCCTCAACGATTTTCTCCGCAGTTGAATCAAAAAGCATGGCACGGTGATACCTGTTGAAATATGCCATGGTAGGAAGCAGAAGGAGGGATAAAACGAAGAGAACTATCAGCAGTTCCAGCATGCTGAACCCTTTTTCAGAACTGTTTCTCATCTATCCTGAACTTTCCTTAAAATTTTTAAGACTCCGCTCCCTGAGTATTTTCCAATACCTTCGGATAACTTGTTCTTCTTTGTCATTTTTCCTCTTACGGTAAATTACTGCCGCAAACCGCATAAGTGCGGAAGTTTGCAAAAAACGAACTTCAAAAGGGGTATTTTTCAATTCCTCTTTTTCTCTCTTACCTATTTCTTTCCACCGGCCTTTAAGATGATAAACCATATCTCTTTTATTCATAACAAAATTATATTACATTTTGCACTGTTTAACAATTCCTTTACAAGCTTGTTATCTTATGCTATCATTTGCTTGCAAACAATAACAAAGGAGAAAGATGGCAGACGCTGCAAAGGAAAAATTGATAGGTGCAAGGATTCCTTTCGTCTTAAAGGAGTCTCTTGATAAATACTGCACAGAACACGGCGTGAAGATGAGTTTTTTTGTCTCCCAGGCAATCAGGGAGAAATTGCTGGAGGTTATTGAGGATGAAAATGACCTCTGTGTAATACAGGAGCGCCTCAAAAAGTCCGATTTCGCCACTTCAGAGGAATTTAACGATTATCTTTCCCGCAGAGGAATAAAACCTTAATGTTCAGGATTGAATATCATAAACAGGTTTTCAAAGACCTTGACAAAATACCGGATGACTCCGCAAAAAAAATAGTTGAAGAAATCAAAGAACTTGTCCGCAACCCTTTTCCGTCAGGATACAAAAAACTATCCGGGAAGTTAAACGCATACAGAATAAGGACAGGCGACTACCGGATAATTTATATAGTAGACCTGCATGGAAACAAAATCCGTATTATGCGCGCAAGACACAGAAAAGACGTCTATCAAAATCTGGATTTCTAACCTGTCGGTTTCACTAAGAAATTCAATATTTTGATTGATTTGTACACCATTTATAATTATTTTCCGAATTTTATTTCAGGGAATTTTGTAGTAAAATACATTTACGGTGGAGCCCCACGGTCAAGGCCGTGGCTTTTCTCCTGCGCTAAAGCTACGGAGGATAAATCTGCGAAAACGAGTAAAAAGGAGACGGACGAAGATGGCGAAAATACTTATAACTGAAGAATTCGGGGAAGATGCGCTGAATCTGCTGAAAGAGGACGGTCTTGAAGTTACCTACATGGTTAATCCTCCGGAAGAAGAAATTGTAAAATGCCTTGGGGATTTTGACGCGCTCATCGTGAGAAGCCGCACAAAGGTCAACGAAAAGGTAATTACGGCGGGGACAAAACTGAAGGTAATCGGAAGGGCCGGCGTCGGCGTGGACAACATTGACGTGCCCGCCGCCACAAAGAAAGGCATAATAGTAATGAACGCCCCGGATGCGAACACTATAGCTACGGCGGAATTAACTATGGCACACATCATGGCATTGTCCCGCAAGATTTACCAGGCAGTCTCATCTCTGCGCGCCAGAAAGTGGGAGAAAAGCAAATTGAGCGGAACCGAGCTTTACGGCAAAACGCTGGGAATAATAGGTCTGGGCAGGATAGGAAGTACGGTAGCGGTAAGAGCGGCGGCGTTCGGGATGGAGGTTATCGCATACGACCCGTTTGTCTCGGTTGAAAAAGCAAAAAAACTATCCGTAAAACTCGTTTCTCTTGACGAGCTTTTCGGCCAGTCGGATTACATAACGCTCCACCTTTCGCTCACAAAGGAAACGCGCCATCTTATAGGGACAGATGCTTTTGCCAAGATGAAAAACGGGGTAAGGATTGTCAATTGCTCCCGCGGAGGCGTTATTGATGAAGAAGCCCTATACAAAGCAATAAAGGAAAAAAAGGTCGCGGGATGCGCTCTGGACGTCTTTGAAAAAGAGCCGTCCGTGGACAGCCCGCTTCTGGAACTGGACGAGTTAATCGCAACCACGCATCTCGGCGCCTCAACGAAGGACGCGCAGACAAATGTCTCACTGCAGATAGCAAGACAGGTTAAAAAAGTACTTAAGGACAACGTGATAGAAAACGCGGTGAATTTCCCATACGTTGAGCCGTCCATACTGCAGGAGATACAGCCGTACTTAACGCTTGCGGAAAAACTCGGTTGTTTCCAGTCGCACATGGTTGACGGCAATATTGAGCGGCTGAACATCCTTTACGGAGGCGAAACCGCAGAATACCCGTCACAGCCGATAACCCTTTCACTGCTTAAGGGGCTTTTTGAGCCGACCGTGCCCGGGACGGTAAATTATGTGAACTCCATGTTCATAGCGGAAGAGCGGGGCATAAAAATTACGGAGACAAAAAGCAGGGATGTTGAGGACTTCGCCAATCTTATAAAGATTGAGGTGCATACGACAAAAGGCACGAGTTCCGTGGCGGGAACCCTCTTTTCAAAGAAAGACCCGCGCATCGTAAGAATAGACGAATACCACGTTGACGCTTCGCCCGACGGATACCTTCTGCTGTGCGAAAACTATGATAAGCCGGGCGCCGTCGCCCATATCTCTGCCGTGCTGACGGAAGCCGGCATAAACATCGCCAACATGACAGTGGGCAGGAAGGAAGCGGGCGGAAAAGCGGTAATTCTTCTTAACATTGACAGCAGTCTGTCAACCGAAACAATGGAGAAGATAAAGAGAAACCCGGTTATCATACAGGCGCGCCTGCTGGAACTTTAATGGAAATCCTGCCTGTCCTTAAGGAATTCGGGATTGAATATATTGCGGAAGCGATGCGCGGCGGAGGGACTGCTTCCACCAAGTATATAATACGCACTCCCGTCAAAAAATACCTGCTGAAACAGCGGCGCAGGGAATTCTGCCCCCCAGACGTTATCCGTTTTGACCATTCGGTGATTCTCTTTTTGAAAAAAAACGGCTTTCCTGTTACCCTTCCTGAAAAAACCTCCGGCGGAGAACGATTTTTCCGTTCAGGAGAGGATGTTTACGAACTTTTTGAGTTCGTTGAAGGACTGGAAGATTTTATACCCGGAGATAAACGCCAGATTACAAACGTTGCCGCCACACTGGGACGCATTCATAAAACCCTTCAAAGATTCTCTCCTGACGGAAAAAAAGCGTGGAGGAGAGAGTTCCACCCTTCTCTTTTGAAAAACGAGGTTGAGAGTCACATACAAAGACTGCCGGAAATTTTTTCGGGCAGAGACACAATAAAAAGAATACTTAAAGAACTGGATATGCTTATAAAAGATTTTAACACCGCAAAAATGACGCACAGCATAGTCCACGGAGATTACACAAACACAAACGTCAAATTCAAAAACGGCGATGTGAGCGGAATTTTTGATTTTGACTGGACATCTTATCAAAATACCCTCTACGACATTTCAAGGGGTATCGTGTTTTTCTGCTTCAGAAGAAATTCCCCCGTTGACGGAAGCGATATACGGTCTCTCGTACAACCATGTAAAGTGGATATAACCGGTACAAAAGTTTTCATGGAAGCCTACAGGAAAGAGTTTACATTTACGCGGACAGATGCGGAAAGCCTGCCTTATGCAATTAAAGAGGTTATCCTCGGAGCCAGAATACGCGCCATGCGGAAGGTTCCGGATTCCGATAAACCGACAATGCTGGACAACACCCTTATAGAAATGCTGGATTCAATAGACGTAAATAAACCAGCATTTGTAAAAATCGCTATTTAATGAAAATCGGCACAGGAGTTACAGTGGCGGTTTTTCCGGTTACTTCAACAATAAGGTAGTGGGGAAAGGTGGGAGCAAAATGAAAACTGCCTCCCCCTCCGCCCGATGTAAACTGCCGCAAGCCGTTGTAAATGCCGCTGTTGTAAAGATGCTCGTGCCCGGCGAAAACGGCGCTTACGTTATATTTCTTGAGGAGCGCAGAAAGAATATCCCTATCCCCTTCTGAATAAAACTGCTCATGGCTCCTGCCGGAAATAAGGACTGAATACAACGGCCTGTGAAGAAAGACAAATATGTACCTGTATCCCACGCCCTTCTCAAGTTCAGATTCCAACCATGATAACTGCTTTCCTTTTATAGCCCCTTCGCTTCCGACAAACTCGGTGTTGAGAACAATGAAAAGACAGTTCTTGTGCTCAAAAGAGTAATACAGAGGCCCAGCCTTCTTGTGCAACTCCTCGTTCTCTTTGACCCCGCTT
>CAZAMK010000034.1:1674-9832 GCA_964486345.1 uncultured bacterium | reverse complement strand
AATCGCCCACGTTCCTCCGTACGGACCTAAAAACCAAATATTCCTTGCACAAATGGGAATGAATACATGGGTAAGGTCATGGATACCCGGAGAAGAAATCATAGGCATGGTAATAAGGCACGGAGAGGCGTTCGGAATATCTGACCGGCTGACGGTAAGAGATAATGGCAAACCCATATACAGGCCCACGGTGCATTACGCCTATATGCCCTGCCACGACACTCTTTCTTCCCTGCATGAACTCCGCGGCAGAAACTATGAATTGCAGCCTGAATTGAGGATTCTATCAGACCATGAAATCATTTCAGGAAAGGACATTCTCGGAGCGCTGTTAATGGGGCATAAATACAATTCATGGTGGACGGGAAGCATCCTTGACATAGAAGACGCGAAAAAACTTCTTCCGGGACAGAATGCAACCACCATACAAGTTGCGCTGGGAGTGACAAGTGCGGTTATGTGGATGATTGAAAACCCGAAAAAAGGGCTGTGCCTTCCCGACGATTTACCGCACGATTACATTCTCAAAATAGCAAAACCGTGGCTGGGGAAGTTTATCTCCAAACCTTATGACTGGACACCTTTGAAAAACAGGAAGGTTTTCTTCAGGGAAAATCCGGACCATAAGGCGGACGAATCCGACCCGTGGCAGTTTAAAAACTTTCTTTTTGTGCCGTAAGGCGGTACGGAAGAGAGGAGGACTATATGGCCTTTACAATGACTGACAAAATAAAACAGTCCGTTCTTCAGAGAATAGCAAAATTAAGAGGAACCCCTGTTTTCGTGATAGATATCGGCCGGCTTAAAAAAAACTATCTCCGGTTCAGGGAAAACCTGCCAGACGTGCAGGTCTATTATGCCGTCAAGGCGAATTCGGACCCTTTGATTGTAAAAACACTCTTTGACATGGGAGCAAGTTTTGACGTGGCGTCGCTTCCGGAATTTCATCTTGTGCGCAAAAATCTGATAAACCTTCTTCCCGCCGAACAGCAGGATTTTATCTGGGAAAAAATAATATACGCTCATCCGATTAAGATGATAAAAACCCTGCACGAACTTGAACCGTACAAGCCGCTGGTCACTTTTGACAATTACGACGAACTGGAAAAAATAAAACAGCACTGTCCGAGCGCGGGAATCGTCTTGAGAATAGAGGTTCCCAACAAGGGCTCCGTCGTCAACCTCTCATCCAAATTCGGAGCGAGCAGGGAGGATGCCGTCAATCTCGCCGTAAAAGCGTTTGAGATGGGCTTTCTTGTGGAAGGGTTGAGTTTCCATGTCGGAAGCCAGTGCACGAATTTTGACAACTACGGCAACGGCCTGAACTTTGCGGCAGAGGTTTTTGAGGAAGTGGAAAAAAAAGGATACAAAATTCGCAATTCAAAAACTGGCAGAAGAATTCTTGACATAGGAGGGGGTTTCCCTGCGGAAGAATACAATCCGGGAGTGATGCCTTTTGAAGAACTTGCAAAAAAGCTGAATACAGAAATAAAAAAACTTTTTTCCGGAGACATTGAACTGATCGCGGAGCCGGGAAGATTTCTCGTAGCAAACACATGCACGCTCGTTGTGTCTGTGATAGGACGGGCTTTCAGGCACGGAACAGTATCCTACTACATTGACGAGGGCATTTACGGAACCTTTTCCGGACAGGTCTTTGACCACCAGATATATCCGCTGAAATCCTTCAGGGAAGGGGAAAATGAAAAATGCGTTGTTTTCGGACCGACGTGCGACGGCTTTGACACAGTTTCCCCCAGCACAAACGATAAAAAATATCCCTGCGGGCTTTTGCCGAGGATGGAGCTCGGCGAATTGCTTTATGCGGAAAATATGGGTGCGTATACTCTTGCGTCCGCAACAAATTTCAACGGATTTCCCGTTGCAAAAATAGTCTACGTCAATAAATAATGACTGCCCTTTACGAACGGTTCAACTCGCTGGGCGAGATGCTAAGAGATTCGGCAGACAGGTTAAAAGATAAAACTGCCGTTATCTTCCAGAAGACGTTTTTCTCCTATGCGCAGATAGAATTCTTTTCCAATCAGATTTCCTATTTCCTTAGAAAGAAAGGGATAAAGAGCGGGGACAGAGTCGGGCTTTACTGCATAAATTCGCCGTGGTTTGTCGCATCATACTTCGGAATTCTTAAAACAGGCGCTGTGGCAGTGCCCATAAATCTCCTGTTGAGCCCCGAAGAAATTCAGTTCATTCTTTCCGACTCTGAAGCCGCAGGGCTCATCTATTTTGAAGGATTTGAAAAAAACATAGAGCAGATAATAGATAGCCTGCCCAACTTGCGCTTCCTTGTTGCCGCCGGAAAACCGGGAATTCCGGAATCAACGCCTCTCGGAGAAATACTGAAAACCGAACCTGCGGAGTGTGAAATACCCAAACTTAACCAAAAAGAAGACGTTGCGGCAATCCTCTACACATCGGGAACAACCGGCACGCCCAAAGGCGCAATGCTTACGCACCGCAACCTGCTGTTCAACGTAAACTCGGTTCTGCAGATACTTCAGGTAAATGAAAATGACGTATTTCTTACGGTGCTTCCTTTGTTCCATGCTTTCGGGGCAACTGCGGGAATGATTACCCCTCTCGCGGCCGGTGCGGCAATAGCCGCCGTCCCAAAATTTGTGGCAGGCGAAGTAGCCCATGTAATAAGAGAAACAAAATCCACTATTTTTCTGGGCGTCCCTTCAATGTATAAGCTGTTTGCCGGACTGCCCGACGAGAGAACCCCCGATTTCCGCTCGCTTCGTTTCGGCATATCGGGAGGGGACGCCATGCCTGCAGGGGTATTGAAACAGTTTGAGGAAAAATTCGGCGCATTGATTTATGAGGGCGACGGCCCCACCGAATGCTCTCCCGTTACGGCGGTAAACCCCATAGGCGGAAAACGGAAACTCTGCTCAATAGGAAAGCCTGTTCAGGGAGTGGAAATGAAAATCGTGGACGATAACGGAGGCGAACTTAAAAACGGAGAGATAGGAGAAATATTAGTGCGCGGGGATAACGTAATGAAAGGGTACTTCAAGCGCCCCGAGGAAACAAAAGAATCCTTTTTCGGGGAATGGTTCCGCACCGGAGACCTCGGATACAGAGATGAGGAGGCTTATTTTTACATCGTTGACAGGAAAAAAGACATGATTATTGTCAGCGGCATGAACGTATACCCGAGGATGCTTGAAAACATCATATGCAGGCATCCCTCGGTACTGGAAGCGGCGGTGATACCGGAACCTCATTCTCTGCACGGAGAGGTGCCGAGAGCCGTTATCGTACTGAAACCCGGCGCATCGGCCACAAGAAAAGAACTTTTGCATTTCTGTTCAGAGCACCTTGGAAGGCATGAGATACCCCGCATTATAGAAATCGTTCAGGAATTGCCTAAAACGCCAACCGGCAAGGTGTTGAAACGCCTGCTCAAGTCCGGGAAACAGAGATTTTACGACTGAAAGGAATTTTTAAATGACCGGCGACGGAATACACGGCATGGCACCGGAGAAAAAAATGTGCAAGAGCTCAAGGAAACTGCGAGATATATATAAAATCAAACCTGATGCGCCTTTTTACCAGAAGGAATTCGGATTTCTTTCTCTTGACGCATGGAAAAAACAGGAGATGCCGGAAGACGTCCCTCTGCGGGAACTTTTCGGTTTTGACGAGCCGGAATTAATCCATGACTGCATGAAGACATGGCTTAAACTGGCAGATGCCGTAATATCAAAACACCAGGAACAGATTACCCTTGACGAACTTTTTATCGCCGAAGACATCTGTTACAACAAAGGCCCTTTAATCTCCCCCGGGATGATAAAAGAGTTTTTGTTTCCATACTACCGGCAGTTAATCGGCAATATAAAGTCAAGACAGCTGGACAAAAACAGGCATCTCTATTTTCAGGTGGATACGGACGGCTATGTCCTGCCTATCATACCTTTATACATAGATATAGGTATGGATGTTATGAGTCCGTTTGAGGCGGCATCGGGATGCGACGTTCTTGAAATAGGCAAAGCATTTCCCTGACTGGTTATGAGCGGCGGCATTGACAAACGCATTCTGGCAAAAGGCAAAGATGCGATTGACCGGTATATGGACCACATTTTGCCTGTAATGAAAAAAAGGGGCGGGTATATTCCGACATGCGACCACGACGTACCTGAAGAAGTTACGTACGAAAATTATCTTTATTACAGAAAACGCTGTCTGGAATTCGCAAAGTGACGCAAAGGGAGGCGCTATGAATATTCTAAAGTGGGGAGAAGAGAAGCTGGGAAAGATGACTGTCTGGGATATGGCATTGGTTAAACTGATATGTATCTTTTTCGGGTTAATCCTCGGAGCTTATGCTTCCGCCTTTGTTAAAGAGAACATCCGGCTTTTTGTTATCCTGTTTATAATCGGTTATATCACGGTGATATATAAGGTTCTTCTCAAAAAATAACAGGAATAGCATGGACAACATAATACAAAAAATACGGGCCGAATTGAAAAAAAACGGAAATGAAGGAAGAATAGAATCTATCCGGAAATTTTTCAAGGAAGGGCTTAAATGCTACGGACTGAAAAGCGCAGAAGTTCGTAAGATTGCGAAAAAATACCGGCAGGAAATCAGGGACTGCGGCAAAAAAGAGATTTTTCGTCTCTGCGAAGAACTTTTCTCTTCCGGTTACCTTGAAGAATCAGGCATCGCCGCAATATGGCTCCCGGAATTATCCTCCGCTTTTAAACCCGTGGATTTAGAGACGTTCAAACGCTGGATTGAACGGTACATTGACAACTGGGCCAAGTGCGATACCTTCTGCAACCATACGGTAGGCAATTTCATGGAGAAATACCCGGAATACGTAAAGGACCTGAAAAAATGGGCGAAATCCGGCAACCGATGGATGAAAAGAGCGGCGGCCGTATCTTTAATCGTCCCCGCAAAAAAGGGCATGTTCCTAAACGATATCTTTGAAATAGCAGACATCCTTCTGACGGACGCTGACGATATGGTGCAGAAAGGTTACGGCTGGCTTCTCAAAGAGGCAAGCAGGAAACATCAGAAGGAAGTTTTTGACTACGTCATCAAAAACAGGGATAAAATGCCGCGCATCTCTCTAAGATACGCCATAGAATTGATGCCCCGCTCGCTGAAAGATGAAGCGATGAAAAAAACAAAATAATTTTCCGCTTAGAAAGGAGCCCTATGGGGAAGAAAACGAAAGTTCACGGCGTAGCACTGCCCGCCTTCACAAAAGGCAAGATAATACGGTTGCTTCTTTTTATTATACTGACGGCTATCGGATTCATTCTCAACAGGTATGCGCCGGCAGTCAGTACATTCGGATGGGGATTCACCTTCGGAATGGTGTGCATGGCCATCCTAACCGGCTGAAGAACTTACTTGCTTTTTATCCTGTTCTTAAGCGCCGCCGACACTTTTTGATAAACACACCATGTGTTGCGTCCGGATTTTTTGGCTTCATACATCGCTATATCGGCGCTTCTTAAAAGCGTCTCTCCGTCCTTTCCGTCGGACGGGAAAAATGCGGCGCCAAGGCTTGCCGTTGTCGTCAGAATATGCCCGTCAAGGTAGACAGGCTTGCTCAAAACTTCCAATATTTTCTGCGCAATTGTTTTCATATCCCGCATAGTCCGGACATCCGGCAGTAGTATAAGAAATTCATCGCCGCCCATCCGGGAAACCGTATCCCCCCTTCTTAACAATCCGGCCAGACGCCCTGCAATCTCCTTCAATAATTTGTCTCCGGTAACATGCCCGAGCGTATCGTTGATGCGCTTGAAATAGTCAAGGTCAAAAAAGGCCATGGCAAACCTGTGGCGGAAACGTCTTGCGTACTGAATATGAGCGGCGAGGCGTTCGTTGAAATATATCCGGTTGGAAAGTCCGGTAACCTGGTCGGTATAAGCCAGCTGTTTGACAACCCTCTCGGCATTCTTCTGTTCCGTAATATCAACCATCGTGGTACGCACGCCCACTATCCTGCCGGAAGAGTCTTTTTCAAGTCTGTCGTTAACCGATACTATCATGGTTGTCCCGTCTTTGCGCACATAAATGCGGTCATCGGATTTTGGAACTTTTTTACCGGCAATTTTGAGCAAAAACCTGCGCCGGGCCTCTTTGCGCTGTTTGGGAAGAATGTGATCAAAAATCGGCCGTCCAACCATCTCCTCCTGTTTATAACCGAGCATCAGCGCTTCGGTTTTATTGACACGCGTAATAATCCCTTTCGTATCCAGCGTATGGTAAGCAACCGGAGCGTCATCCCACAATTCCCTGTACCTTTCTTCGCTTCTGGCTAAAGCTTCCTTCGTTTTCTTCAGAGAACAGAGATGGCCGAAAGTGGCCGCGAACAAAGCCAACAACCTGGTATTGACAGGTCTGCCTGAAAAAAGGTTATCGGTTATTATATAGCCGATTGTCCGGCTTCCGCACCAGAGCGCCGCACAAGCCCAATTGCCTTTGCCTACCGCTCCGCCTTTGTCGTCATAAAGAGTACCCTCTTTTTTCAGCACCTTCGGAGCTTTGAGCGAATCCACCTGCCGATATAATTTATCGTCAAAGCAGACTTTACTTTCTCTCTCATCCCTTATCCGGCCTTTTTCATCTGTTCCGAAAGAACCTGTAACTTCATTAGTATTTTCTTTTTTGAACCATATGCCTATCCGGTCAAAACTCAGCCTCGTACGGGCAAGATGCACCGCCTGGCGGCATAACTCGTCAAACGAATCTATCATTGAAAGTTCGTTGTTTATCTCAAAAAGGGCGAGAACTCCTTCTTTGTCCATTCGTTTATTGGCCACCGCACTCTTCTCCTTTAAACGCTTAACTTATTACTACAATAAACCGCACCTTAAGATTCCTATCGTTTCTGACTTTTTACATTTCCGGACAAAGATTCTATGGAGGATTACATGGTCAACGTTGATTTTGTTAACAGTGATATTAAAACACCTCTTTCATCATATGTCAATTTTTCCTTCTGTGTGAGATTATGATAACGAAATAGAAGTGAAAAACTGCCTATCGCAGAGAGCCGCCTATCCGATTTGAAAGATGCCCTGTCGCTCCCACTCGCTCTTTAAGGGGAAGGCTGCTCCCCTTAATATTCCCCTCCGAACCGAGAATCGCAGGGAAAATACTTTTCCCTGCACCCTTTGGCAGGTCCGCGACTAAGTTTGCAGAGAGCCACCTATCCGACTTGAACGGATGACCTGAGCATTACAAGTGCCCTGCTCTACCACTGAGCTAAGGTGGCTGATGAAATTGACCGTAATATTATACACTTTTCCGCCGCAATTTCAACAGATAAATCCAAAAAACTGTACGTGGAAGCAATCCCGGGAAATTGACAAAAACTGTCGGCCGGTGTAACTTAAAAGCGGAGGCGTACATGAAAAAATTAATTGCGGTGCTGGTTATCCTGGCTATTGCGGGAGCCGTGTGGTGGAAATATTCCAACAAAGTGAAATCCATAGTGAGCGGACCGCAGGGGAATCCTGTCAAAGTCGTAACCTTCTTTTTTGAAACCGTTCATAAATTGAGCAACCTCATCTGGAAGGAAGGCGAGAAGGAACAAGTTAAAGCGGATATCAAAAAAACCCAGAGCGGCACACCCGAAGAGAGAGAAAAAGCCACTGCTGAATTGCATCGCAAATACGGCATAGGAGACTTCAAAGAACTCTTCAGGGAAGAAAAATTCGGCAGTGCGGTTGCAGGCACGTTCTCATTATTTGAATTCGGGACTTACTCGGTCGGAGAAGCAAAAATAGATGGGAATAAAGCCGTCGTGGAAGTAAAATTTACACCCCAAGATTTCATGGGCATGAACAGGGCTTTTTCCAAATTGCCTTCCGTAAATGCCTCCGGAATAAAGCCGGAAACCACAGTCATCCCTTTTTCGCTGGAAAAGAGCGGCCGTCTGTGGTATATCGTTGATGTAGGAGGAAAAGCGGGAGAACTTGCGAAGACTTTTTCCCGCAGCAGATAGATCTACTCTTTTATGATTTTAAGCCATATCTGCCTTGTCCTCGGGCCATCAAATTCACAAAGAAAGATACCTTGCCATGTGCCGAGCTGAAGAGAGCCGCCTTCAATCATAACGGATAAAGAATGTCCCAGCATGCTTGACTTTATGTGCGC
>CAZAMK010000034.1:0-1664 GCA_964486345.1 uncultured bacterium | reverse complement strand
TTGCCCTCGGAATGCGTGTACCTGCCGTTTTCCGGGACAATCTTCTCCAACGCGGATATAATATCTGCCTTTACGAAAGGGTCGGCATTCTCGTTGATTGTGAGCCCGCAGGTCGTATGCGGCACATATATATGGCATACTCCGCCGTTTATTCCCGCTTTTCTGACGGCATCGCCAATTATACCCGTCACCTCAATAAATTCACAGCGTCCGCCGGTCTTTATTTCTATTTTTTTCATCAATACTTAACCTTGCTATTTCAACCCGTTCAGACTCTTTTGTTATTATCCTTGAGCAGATCCCTTATTTCAGCAAGAAGGACTTCCTCTTTTGACGGAGGGGGAGCCGCCTGCTCTTTTTTCTTAAGTGAATTCATCGCCTTCACGGCAATAAATATCGCAAAGGCAATAATTACAAAATCCACTATGGTCTGGATGAATTTCCCGTAAGACATCATAACGGCAGGTTTATCTCCGACAGCCGCTTTTACGGTAACCGCCAGAGTTGTAAAATCAGCCCCCCCCAGAAGCGCGCCTATGGGAGGCATGATTATATCGCCTACGAAGGATGAAACTATCTTGCCGAACGCCGCACCGATGATTATACCGACAGCCATGTCTATAGCATTTCCCTTAACGGCAAACTCCTTGAATTCTTTAATCATGCCCATAAAAAAATCCTCCTTTTACTCGTTTTCGCAGAGAGCTGCGGACACATTCGCGGCTGAATGCGTATTCGAGTACCCCGATTCATTTTATCGGGGTGTTTGTGGAGAAACCACGGGTTTTTACGTGGAACTCCACAATTAATTTACGGAAGCTTATCACTCAACCGGAGTGTTAAGTTTTTCCTCTTTCAGTTCGTATGAAAAATCCGTCTTTCCGTCATAGGTTATAACATAGGTGTACTGGACATCCGGCTTAAATTCGTGTTTTAAGGATTCTTTATACTCTTTAACCTTTTCTTTCTTCGCTCCGAGGAAGATATTCAGGACGCCTTTCGGTTCTTTGTAATGTGTGGCGGTGAACTGAATATCGTATGTCCCCTTTTCAAGCGTAATGGAATCTTCCTTCTTGTTCTTAGAATTCAAATCCTTCATGTTCCATACCGTTTCCCCTGACTTTCTGTACTGGAACGCAAGCTCAACAAGGTCGCCTTCTCCCCAGAGACTTACGGATGATTCCTGCTGTTTCTGGGTTTCCGTAATAGACGAATCTGCAAGGCGCATAACAATTTTTGCCGGCAAAGCCTGTCTTTTTTTCTCAAGCTCCGCCGCTTTTGCGGCACTTACAGCCGTTTCGGTCTTCTGTGCCGGGGAAGCCAGTTTCTTCTTGTCTTCCTCAAAGTTTTTCTTAAGAACGAAGGTTTTTCCTTTCTGTATCATGACGCGAGAAGAATCCGCATAGTCGCCGCTCACCAGTATTACGCTGTGCAAACCCGCAGAGACATCCTTGATTGTAACGGGAGGGGTATCTTTCAGTTTATACCCGTCAAGATAGACAGCCACATTATCCCAGTCCGTTATTACCGTCAGGTTGCCGCTTCCGCTGAATACCCTTTGAAAAACTCCCTTCTGCACCTGCGCCTGTTTCTGCATTGTCAGCTGAACAAGCGTAACTTCGTTTTCAACCACCTTAATGTTTTCCGTAATGGCATCATAACCG
>CAZAMK010000033.1:0-9898 GCA_964486345.1 uncultured bacterium | reverse complement strand
GGCTTTCTTCATCCCGATTATTTTCATCGGGACGCTCCTCTTTCAGACGCCCGCTGAAGAAACCACCCGGCTGAGCACAGCCAGAGTGAATTTATCCCTCTGTCGGAATTTTAGTTATATGTGTTAAAATAGTGCTATGCAGACAACGAAACAGGATACGATATGCGCGGTTTCAACGCCGCTCGGAATAAGCGGCATAGGTATTGTACGGATTAGCGGTCCGGATTCGTATAAGATTATCGGGAAAATATTCCGGCCGGCAAAGAAAATCAACATCGCAAATATCCCGACTCATACGGTACACTACGGTTATATCGCCGACGGGTCAAAAATCGTGGATGAAGTTCTGTTAACCGTTATGCGCAAGCTTAAAAGCTATACGAGAGAGGATATGGCCGAGATAGGATGCCACGGAGGCATTGTCCCGCTGAAAGAAGTTCTTTCGCTGTGCATCAGAAACGGGGCAAGGCAGGCGGAACCGGGAGAATTTACAAAAAGGGCGTTCCTCAACGGCAGGATAGACCTTGTACAGGCAGAAAGCGTACTTGAGGTTATTTCAAGTAAAACGGAAAGCGCTCTGGAGATATCGCTAAAAAAATTGAAAGGCTCTGTTTCTTCATGTTTGCAGGATATACAAACCTCTCTTTCGGATATCCTTGCCGATATAGAAGCAAAAATAAATTTTCCCGAGGAAGAGGATGTGGACGTTCATAACCCTGAAACGTTAAAAAAGATTGATGACCTGATAACATTTACGGATAAATTTCTTTCACGCGCAGGAAAAGGGAAAATAATCCGGCAGGGGATAAACGCCGCCATAACCGGAAGGGCAAATGCCGGCAAATCAAGCCTTCTCAACTATCTTATAAAAGAGGACAGGGCTATAGTTACCAACGTACCCGGTACAACAAGAGATGCCATTCAGGAGACGGTAAACATCAGGGGCATACCTGTCAATATAATAGATACAGCAGGCATAAGAAAGGTTCGCGGCAGGATTGAGAAAATGGGAGTTGACAGAGCTATAGATTGGATGGAAAAAGCTGAAATAAATCTCATTATGCTTGACGGGACAAAAAGAATCAACGAATACGACCGAGGGCTTTTCAGGCATATCAAAGGGAAAAATTACATCCTCATGATAAACAAGTCTGACCTGCCCCGAAAAATTGATAAAAAACAGATTGAAAAAGATTTTCCTGCGGACAGGATAGTTACCATCTCTGCAAAGACAGGGGACGGAATCCCTGAGCTGGAAGAGCAGATATACGGCTTAATATCCATGGGTCACGGAGAAATAAAAGAAGATGAAATATTTCTCAACATGCGTCAGGAAGGTAAAATAAAAGCAACAAGAAAAAAACTTCTTGAGACAAGGGAAGAAATTAATCGCGGAGCCACTGCGGACATAATTGCAGAATCCCTTAAAAATTGCCTGAAGAATATTGATGAGTTGACGGGGAAGAACGTTTCAGAGGATATACTCAACAGTATCTTTTCGCGCTTTTGCATAGGAAAATAGGGGGGAATAACACATGAGAAAGATATTTTTTGCCGTTGTCGTTGTCTGCTTGCTTGCCGGATGCACCACGTATTACAATCCCATAACGAAAAAAACGGAATATACTGTTTATTCCGAGCAGGATGAGATTGACATGGGCGCCGCCGCCGACGAAAAATTGCAGAAAGAGAACAAGATAATTGAAACACCGGCAAGAGTAAAACAGATTGCCGAAAAAATAGGGTCTACCTCCGACAGGCCAAACCTGAAATATACAATAAGGGTTATAGAGAACGAAGAGGTGAACGCCTTCGCTCTGCCCGGGGGTTACATATACCTTTACACGGGACTCCTTGATAGGTCTGAATCCTACGATGAAATAGCAAACGTCGTGGGGCATGAAATTGCCCACGTATGCGCCAGAGACGGAGTCAAGCAGATGCAGAAAACGCTGATGTATTCCATCCCGGCGCAGGTGCTTTTAGGCAACAGAAGCGAAGCCATAAAGAAGGCGGTTGATGCGGCATTTACCATCACTATGCTGAAGTACAGCAGAGAGGACGAAATCAGGGCTGACACCAATGGAGTCACCTATACGTACCGCGCCGGGTACAACCCCGAAGGGATGATAGCCTTCTTCCAGAAACTGCTTGAACTTGAAAACAAGTCTTCTTCACTGCAGATTAACTTTCTAAGAAGCCATCCTGATATAAAGGCAAGGATAGAAAACGTGAGAGCCGTCATAAAGACGCTCAAACCGGCAACCGGCTCAACGTGGCAGAATAATCCCTCTTGAAGACTGGTATTTGCCCGCAAGGTCCCTGTATGATTTTTCGCAGACTTCATCTGCGCCCAGAAATACTATTTGCGCAATGCCTTCGCCCGCGTAAACTTCGCCCTCCGCTGAAGTAAGGTTGGCAATCTGCACGGTGATATTTCCTTCCCATTCCGGTTCCAGAGGCGTCACGTTCACTATGATGCCGCACCTGGCATAGGTGGATTTGCCGAAGCATATGCCGACGATATCTCTGGGTATCCTGAAATATTCCGCGCTTCTCCCGAGAATAAAACTATTCGGGGGTATAGTGCAGACGTTTCCCGAAAATCTTTCAAAATCAGCGTCCCTGATTTTTTTCGGTGAAACAGTCCCTTTTCCTCTGAATATAAGAAACTCTTCCGATAGAGTGAAATCGTATCCGTAGGAAGAAACTCCAAAAGAAATTCCTTTTTTGACTTTTTCGGGATGAAACGGCTCTATCATCCCTGTCCCCATTCTTCTAATCCATCCATCCGGCTTAACCATTGTAAGTCTCCTTGTTTTGAATGCGGTATAAGGTTTTCACGACGACTGTTATTTTATCACAGGTGTTTTAAACACAAAAAGGGCAATTTTATCTCTTGTGTGCAATGTGTTAATATAATTTTATGATTCGGCAGACAATCCCGGGATGGATAAAAAAAAGGGTCAGTTCAGGCGGAGACAGCGAAAAAGTGCGTATCCTGCTAAGAGAACTTTCAATCAATACCGTATGTGAAAGTGCGGTCTGCCCCAACATATACGAGTGTTTCTGCAAGGGATACGCCTCCTTTATGATACTTGGAAACTGTTGTACGAGGAACTGCATGTTCTGCGGCGTTTCGCCGCTTCGCAAAACAGTTCCTCCTAACTCTGAAGAGCCGCATAGAATAGCCGACGCCGTAAAAAAACTCGGTATGAAATATGCTGTTATAACGTCTCCGACCAGAGACGATCTTCCCGACGGGGGAGCAGGCCATTTTGCCGAAGTAACCGAAGAAATCCGCGCACTTAATCCCGGAACAAAGATTGAACTCCTTATACCGGATTTCAGAGGAAATGAAGAGAGTTTGAAAAAAATCTTCCTCGCAAGGCCGGATATCATTTCCCACAACATTGAAACAACTAAAGCGCTATACGAATCCGTAAGGCCTTCCTCAAATTACGAAACCTCAATTAACGTCCTGAAAACAGTGAAAAAGAACGGGTTTGCGGCAAAATCCGGATTTATGCTCGGTCTCGGCGAGACAAAAGAAGATGTATTGTCGCTGATGTATGAGTTAAAATCAGCGGGATGCGATTATCTCGTAATAGGTCAGTATCTCCGACCGTCAAAAAAAGCATTTCCCGTGAGAGAATTCGTAAAAGAAGATGTTTTCAGAAACATGGAAGAAGCCGGAAGGAGAATGGGTTTTAAAAACATCTTTGCGGGCACATTTTACAGAAGCTCCTATATGGCGGAAAAACTGCTCCAATGACAGACGAAAAAAAACTGGTGCTCCTCTCCATGGAAGGCGATACCGCGGCATTCTCAATACTTTTGCGCTCCTGCGAAAGACAATTAAGAAACACCGCCTACGCCCTTTGTGCCGATGAAGCCGAGGACCTTATGCAGGAAACCTTCATTGCGGCTTTCCTTTCAATAAAAAAATTCAGGATGCAGTCCTCCTTCTACACGTGGATATACCGCATAATGATGAACACCGCTTATAAAAAATTCCGCAGAAAAAAAAGGCAGAAATCGTTCTTTAACGTGCTCGGCAGAAACATCCGCGTTGAAACAGAAAACGGCTCTCCCGATTCTGACGACAGACGCAAGGAGAAAGTAAGGGACGCACTTGCCAGACTTCCCGCCATACACAGAGAAATAATAACCCTCTATTATCTTGAAGAGCTCTCCCTTGCTGAAATATCCGAAAATCTATCCATCTCCGAAGGCACCGTTAAATCAAGGCTTTTCAATGCCCGGACCCTCATGAAAAAAACAATTGAACCTTAGGGACTTCTGCGGGAACTAATTATTATACGAACGAATTTTTCCGCAAAGCGTTATAGTAATACCGGTTTGAGTTCACCAGAGAGTGAGGCGTCCAGTAGGCTGGCGACGTTTGTGGGAGGCATCTCCCGATGCCGATTATTTCGAGGTCAGGAGACCTCTCCCACAAAGCTGTTTCCGACGCAGGCAACAAAACTCTATGGATAAAATCAAATCGGTATAAGGAGCGAAAAATGGAAAACAACGTCAATGATTTTGAAAAGATAGAGAAAACCCTTGTGGCCATCAGATCGGACGCGAAAAGCTTCCGGTGGGAAAAGGACACGGTTGCTGACGCCGTAGAATTTCTGAAAGACAGGAGGCAGACATCCTTCGTTTACGGCAGAAAACTGTGGCCGTCCCTTGCAATCTTTCTTCTGATATGCAACCTTACGCAGGGATTCCTGCTAATGCGCGGCAGAAAAGACATTGTCCGTCAAAGCGCCCCCTCTGAAATAATCGCGGCGGCAGTTCCCGTTGCAGAACCCCCCGTCGAAGAAATTAAGCTGGCAGTACCGCAAAAACATGCCGATACCGAAATATTCGTGACCGTAAACAAGGAGAGAGAAATAACGCCGGAAGAAGGGCTGAATCAACTGCTGGGGCTCTACAAGCTTTTTGAAACCCTGTCGCCGGAAATTATTCTGCCGGCGGCGGCAAACAACAATGCACTGCCGGTGAGAAGTGAAACGTGAAGAGAAAATCAAGAAAAACCACTGTAATGCGTGAGACGTGAAAAGTTAGACGTAAAAGAAAAGGTTGAGATTGTCACGGGACTTCGTCCCTCGCAACGACAAAAAGCGTCGTTTCACATTTCACGCTTTTCAAAAAACACGGGACAAGGAGATTATGTTATGAAAAATTTAAAGACAATTTTTTTTGCGGTGCTTTTTTCATTTTGCCTGACTCTTTCCGCTGCAAACGAGGAGAAAGATAAGATTCTGGACAATTTTTTCGCCGCAATGAACGAGATTCAGACAAAAGCCATGCCGTCCATTGAAAGCATGGAAGCGGACATTATCTCCGAAATAACTTTTTCCCATGAAACGGCCAATGCTCTTCAACCGTTTATCTCCGGCATATTCCGCACGCGGCTTCCTTCCATACTGCGGGGAGACGGATTTTTGAGAATAAAATTCAAAAATACGGACGGTAAAAATGAAGCGGAACATATGTTTCTCTACTCAAATTCATCAATAGGCAGTTTTGCCCTCGCAAAATCGGGAAAAGACATAGAGCTTCACATACCTAAACTCGGAGTTATCATAGACGATGACATAAACGAGATACGAAAGATACTTCAACAGCAAATTTCCATTCCTGAAACTCCCACGTCTTTCCCTGCGGATTTTTTAACTTACATCTCCGCTTACATCTGCGCAAACGAGGATGAGATAAGAGAAAAGATAGTAATGGAAAAGAAAACCGGTTCTCTAAACGGAATAAAAACGCATCTTTTTACATACCCGGCTGACAACGGAGTTTTTGACATCGCCGTTTACGACAATTTTTGGACTTTTGCGACGATAGGATTTACGGGCGATAACAATACGTATATGCAGTTGAAGTATCCAAAACCTGATGGAAAAGGAAGCTCCTCCAATTATCTCCCCGAGGTTATCAATCTTAAGGGGGAGAGAGATAACAATGTGATATCCGTGGAACTCTCAAAGCTGAAATACAACCGTCTTTTCTCGGAAAGCGATTTCAGGATTGACCGGCTGAATTTTCAGGAGTTCGTAACAATAATGTATCTTAAATTTCTGCAGGCGAGGTGAAAAATGAAAAAAAACAAGGGATTTACCCTGATTGAATTGCTGGTGGTCATCGCCATCATAGCAATACTGGCGGCGATGCTCCTACCGGCGCTTAGCCAGGCAAGGGAGAAAGCAAGGCAGACAGTTTGCCTGAACAACCTGAAACAGCTTTATCTGGCATTTTACCTTTACGGCGAGGCATACGGAGGAAAGATTCCTCCCAGGGATATAGGCATTGCAGAGGCATTTCCCCTATGCTACATAAACTGGACAAACTTCATCAGGCCCGTTATGGAACCGGAACTGGCAAACAGCAGCATAATTGACTGGCCGGACCCACCGGCAATTTACCTTTGCCCCACAGGCACGCGTGCAATTAAGGATTTTTCAACCACGCATCTGGGAGGCGTAATAAGTCCGCATACAACGTACATAATAAATACAAATCCCCTTCCCGGCGATGCCGGAGTAAAAGGAAAGAATATGGACGGGCAGTGGACCGACTCTGACGGAAACTTCGGCTCATCCAAGATATGGCTACTCGCCGACCCGCCGTTAAGAGACAGCGGATGGAAAAGCTATTTTCATACTGGCGGCGTAAATGCGCTGTTCCTTGACGGCAGTGTGCGCTGGCAGAAAATTTAAAAGAGTGAAACGTGAGACGTGAAAACTCAAAAGTGACGCTTTCTGTCATCCCTGCGGATAGTAAGCAGGGATCCAGAAAGAATTGCTATAGATCCCTGCTTAAAACATGCAGGGACAACAAAAAACGTTGATTTCACATTTCACGCTTTTCAAGTAGTTCGGGGTAAGGAGGAGAAAAATGAATAAAAGACTTTATATCGGGGCGCTTGTGTTGCTTTTTTCATGCACCTTGCTGATTGCAGAGGAAGCTGTTCAGGCAACTGTGCAGGAAACGGCTCTGCAAGAATCCGTAACGACGGAAACAGCGGTTGAGGCAGACTATGAGAAGAAAGATCTTTATACCCTGACTTATAAATTTCCGCTGGAAAAGGAAATCTTCTACCAGATGAACATGGACAAGGAAGACGAGTTCAACATAGGCGGCAGAAATGTGACAAGCGAAAATAAGACTATGCTGTACCTTACCCAGCTGTTTGAATCTGTTGACGGGGAAGGCAACGGAACAGGAAAATTATTTTACCTTAAGGGGTGGCAAGACGGACAGAGGATATTTCCGCAGGAGAAAATAGTCTCCGTTAAAATGTCCCCCAAAGGCGATGTGCTGGAAAGCGCCGGACTTCAGGAGGTGGCGGCGGAATTTCTGAAGGTTGCACAAAGAAGCCTTGCGGTTTACATCCCGGGTTTTGACCGCATACCTCTGAAAATAGACCTGACAAAGATGCCGTCAAACACCTTCAACCCTTTTCTTCAGTCATTCATATTACCCCTTCCGGAAAAACCTGTTGGAGTGGGAGAAAAATGGCATAAGGGAGACCAGAACGTGGGAGAGGTGGAGTTCACGCTGGAAAAGGTTGACGGCGGCAAGGCATATATAAAAATGAATGCCGAGAGCCGCAACGGCAAGATGGAAGGAAATGCCGTGTTTGACATTGAACAGGGAATTCTCATCTCCCAGAAAGCGAAGACCGAGACCGATGCTTCCGGCAAAATTGTTGAGCGGATTGCGAAAAAAGTGGAAACTCCGGATAAGAGCCAGCCTGTCAACGTACCGACGAAAACGCGCCTGATAATAGGTGTGACCCTTATGGAATAACCCGTATTTTATATCAATCCATCTATTATTCTGTGCAGACAACGCCTGTCTTAATCCAGCGTATTGCATTCGTTTTGAAATTGAACTTGACATTTTTATCATAGTATGATAATATTGTTATGATAAATAATTTAGTTAAAACATGGGTAATAAAAACAACAAAAACTTAGTTAGAAAATATATTATTATTTACATGTTAAGAATTATCTTTCTCACCTTGCTACTTACAACAGGCATGGCCTTCTCCGGAATAAATCCGGAAAAAACAACAGGGAAAACGGTTGTTTACGGAGGCGACTATGATTACCCTCCTTTTGAATACCTTGACAAAAATGGAAACCCCGCGGGTTTTAACATTGAAATCATAAAAGCTATAGCCGAGGAGGCGGGATGGGATGTATATTTCAGGACGGAGCCGTGGGGAACCATATTGCAGGATTTTAAGAAAGGCAAGATAGACATCATCAGCATGTTTTACTCCAGAGAGAGAGAAGCCTTTGCCGATTTCAGCCACTCATTTACGATACATTATCATCTGGTATTCATGAGACAGGCCAAATACTCGCCCGTTTCTTCCATCAAACACTTGGGAAACATGAAAATGATTGTGGAGGAAAACTCCTACGTGCATGATGCGCTTTTAAAAAGGTACAAACCCGAAAATATCATCTCTGCGGAAACAGAAAACGATGCAATGCTAATGCTCTCTTCCGGCAAAGGCGACTGTGCTCTCGTTTCGCGAATAGGCGGTCATGAAGCGCTGTATAAATTCAGACTTAAAGACATTGTTACAGCCAGCCCTCCCCAGCTTCCCGTGGAATACTGTTTTGCGGTTAAGAAAGGCAATGCCGCACTTCTAAGAGAGTTAAACGCAGGAATGGACAGTATACGCCGAAGCGGGAAATATGAAGCCATTGACCACTACTGGCTTGAAGAGAGGTACAATAGACAGCCTACCATACCTGAAGCGGCCCGCAGAATTGCATGGATGCTCGCATCTTTCATTTTTCTTTCCGGGATAATTCTGCTCTGGCTGACATCCCTGCGCAGGATTGTAAGAAAACAGACAAAACAGTTGAGAAAAGATATTGATAAAATAAGCAGGACGGAAAAGCAGATTGCGCATCTTAACAGAACGTTAAAAGCCATAAGAAACATAAATCGCCTGATTGTGAAGGAAAAAGACCCCTGCCTGCTCATAAAAAACGCTTGTAAGTTTCTCGCTTATCCGGAGGGTTACAAAACAGCTATGATAGTTCTTGTGGATAAAAACGGCACTCCGTGTCAGTACTACCAGTCCGGATTCGGAGACAGATTCAGAGTCATGGAGCAGAATCTTAACCACGGAAAATTTCCTCCCTGCTATGCCAAACGCCTTTTAGAGAACGGAGCTTATGTAATTTCAAACGTGTCCGAGGAATGCAAAGAATGCTGTCTCTATGACTGCTATACCGCAAAAAAAATCATGTGTTCAAAAATTGAATACGGAAAAAATCTGTGGGGATTTATGGTTATATCTTTCTCTTCAGAAGACATAAACGAGAGTGAAGAAAAACTGCTCCTGGATGAGGTTGCCGGAGACATGGCTTACGCCCTGCACGGAATTCACGCCGAAAAAGCAAGAAGGCAGACCGAGCAAAAACTTGAAAAATCAGAAGAGCAGTACCGCTCGCTCTTTGAGGAAACGAAGGATTTCATATGCATCTGCTCGCCGAAAGGAAAATTCGCGGACATCAATCCGGCAGGGGTGAAAGCATTCGGGTATTCTTCAAAAGAAGAGATGCTCAAACTGGATATGGAGGAAGACATATACTGGAATCCTGCGGAAGGCAAAAAACTTAGAAAAATGCTGGATGAAGCCGGCTTTGTAAAAGACACCGAGTTTGAGATGAAGAAGAAAAACGGAGATAAGCTGCTTATAAGGCTAACAGCCACAGCTTCCAGGGACAAAAACGGAAAAATAGCAAATTATCTGGTAATAGGCAGGGATATAACAGAGCATAAACGCATAGGACAGCAGTTGATACAGACAGAGAAGATGGCGGCTATGGGCGAACTGATGTCCGGAGTT
>CAZAMK010000032.1:3048-10019 GCA_964486345.1 uncultured bacterium | reverse complement strand
AGCGTATAGAAAATACAATTAAAAGCTTTTAACTATACGCTAAACGCTCCACGCTAAACGCTATGTTTCAGACTATACGCTAAACGCTCCACGCTATATGCTAAAAAAGGGGGGAAAATGATAATTGCACAGACCGCACCGCAGGGCGGGGCAATCTTAAATCTTATGCCTTTGATTTTGATATTTTTCGTCTTTTATTTTCTTCTGATTATGCCCCAGCAGAAGAAGCAGAAGGCGCACAAGAAGATGCTTGATGAACTTAAAGAAGGAGACAAGGTTGTCACCGTAGGCGGGGCGATGGGCGTAGTCGGAAAAATCAAGGATAACGTAGTGACGATTGAGTTCAGGGACGGTGTTAAGATAGATTACCTGAAAAGCGCCGTATCCCAGGTTATGAAGCCGCAAAATGGATGAGAAGAAACCGATGGAAGAGAAGTTTCCTCCCCAGTATAATTCCAAGGGCATAGAAGACGGGTTGTACGATTTATGGGAGGAAAAGGGGTATTTCACCGCCGCAAGCCATAAGCCTGGCGGGAAAAAATACGTTGTTGTCATACCTCCGCCCAATGTTACGGGTTTTTTGCACATGGGGCACGCCCTCAACAATACCATCCAGGATATTATTGTGAGGTGGAAAAGGATGGCGGGATTCAACGCTCTATGGGTGCCCGGAACCGACCATGCCGGTATAGCGACGCAAAACGTCGTTGAGAAGATGCTCGGCAAGAAGAACGTTCACAGGAAAGCTCTCGGCAGGGAAAAGTTCGTTGAAGAGGTGTGGAAGTGGAAGGAGGAGTACGGTTCAAGAATAATTTTCCAATTGAAGAAACTCGGGGTCTCCTGCGACTGGAGTATGCAGAGGTTCACGATGGATGAGGGTTTATCCCGCGCGGTAAAGGAAGCTTTTGTGCTTCTCTACAACAAAGGACTCATTTACAAAGGCGAAAGGATTATAAACCGCTGCTGCAGGTGCGGGACTGCGCTTTCTGACGAAGAAGTGGAATACAGGGATGAGAATTCCTTTCTCTACCATCTCAAATATCCTCTTGAAGACGGCGGATTTATTGAGGTTGCGACAACGAGGCCGGAGACGATGCTGGGAGATACCGCCGTGGCGGTGAATCCTGCGGATTCAAGGTACAAAAAGATTATTGGAAAGAAGGTGAAACTGCCTTTTGTTGAGAGAATTGTACCCGTTATCGCAGATTCTGCCGTTGAAAAAGATTTCGGGACGGGAGCAGTGAAGGTGACCCCGAGTCACGACCCCGCGGATTTTGAAATGGGAAAGCGGCATAATCTGCCTTTTGTGACGGTAATGAACGAAGAAGGAATAATGAATGAAAATGCCGGCATATTTACGGGTTTAGACCGCTTCAAATGCAGGGAGGAGATAGTAAAGGAACTTGATAACGCCGGACTTCTTGTCAAAACCGAGCCTTATGCCAACAGGGTGGGGTGTTGTTACAGATGCGGCAATGTCGTGGAGCCGTATCTCTCGGCACAGTGGTTTGTAAAGATGGCGTCTCTTGCGAAACCGGCGATAGAGGCGGCGGAAAAAGGCGAGTTGAAGTTTTATCCCGAACGCTGGAAAAAAGTCTACTTAAACTGGCTTTACAATATCAGGGACTGGTGTATAAGCAGACAGATATGGTGGGGGCACAGGATTCCCGTATGGTATTGCAGGGATTGCGCGGCAAAGAGTACTGAAGAAGAACAGAAAGGTGTTTTTGTCTTCGCCGGTACGCCTGCCGCATGTCCGGAGTGCGGCGGTAAGGAAATATATCAGGACCCTGATGTGCTTGACACATGGTTTTCCTCATGGCTGTGGCCGTTCTCTGTTTTCGGCTGGCCCGAAAAGACAAAAGAGCTTGAAGCATATTATCCCACCGATACGCTTGCGACCGCGCAGGAAATTCTTTTTTTCTGGGTGGCGAAGATGGTTATGGCCGGCAATGAGTTTATGGGCAAAACGCCTTTTGAAAACGTTCTCATCCACGGCACCGTAAGGGACAAAACAGGCAGGAAGATGAGCAAATCCCTCGGCAATGTCATAGACCCGGTAAAGATTATAGAAGATTACGGGGCAGACAGCTTAAGGTTCAGCTTAATCTCAATGACTGCCGCAGGGCAGGACGTGTTTCTTTCCCCCACTTTCTACATCAAGGGAAGAAACTTTATGAACAAGCTCTGGAACGCCTCGCGGTTCATAGCCGCGGCGGCGGATAATGACGGAGTGTCCAAAGTTGAGCTTCCCCGTGATGAGAAGGATTTGCTTTTTCCCGAGTTGTGGATTATCGCAAAACTGGACGCCGTCACGGAAAACGTGAATGCGTCTCTGGATGCTTTCCGGCTTAACGAGGCGCTGAATTCCCTTTATGATTTTTTTTGGCATGATTTCTGCGACTGGTATCTTGAGATATCCAAGGTGTATCAGGAGCAGGACGCCGGATATTTCAGAAATACAGTTTTACCCGTACTTTTCCATGTGCATCTTTCCGTAATGAAGATGCTTCATCCTTTCATCCCGTTTATCACGGAAAAAATATGGTGTATTTTCTCCGGGTACTGCGTTCCGGAAAAAGAAAGTATAGTTATCAGCAGATGGCCTGTTCCGCACGCAGTTTCCCGCGGCAGGGACTTAAGAGATGAAGTGAAAAGGATAGAAGATATCATTGAGGTGGTGACAACGATAAGGGATATAAAAACAAGATTCGGGGTCCCAGTGGTGAAACCCATTGACTGCTTCTTTGAAAGAAAGCCGGAAGGCCTTGAGGCGGCTGTAATATCAAGGCTGGCGGGCGTCGGAAACATAATGTCTTATGCAGAAAAGGAAGAATCTGCGGGCAATATGCTGGTGAAGAACTTGAAGCAGGGTAGACTCGGGATGTCCTTTGAAGGTATAATAGATGTTTCCAAAGAAATAAGCAAGCTCGTTAAAGAGAGAGAAAAGCTGAAAGGATATTTTGAAAAGATTGACGCCAAACTGAACAATGCGGAGTTTATGGATAAGGCGCCGGAAGAGGTGAAGGAAAAAGAGAGAGAGAAGAAGAGGCAGATAGAAGAAGCGCTGAATAATATTGAAAAGGACATGGATTTTCTGCAGGGGAAATAGAAAGACGGCGTAGAGCGGGTAGCGTAGAGCGTATAGAAACAAATTGAAAACAAAAGCAGCGTTTAGGGTATAGCGTACAGCGTATAGAAAATACAATTAAAAGCTTTTAACTATACGCTAAACGCTCCACGCTAAACGCTATGTTTCAGACTATACGCTAAACGCTTTACGCTATACGTTGAATTTAAAGAAAAAAGGAGAAAAACAATGGAAGCATTTGTGGAATTGAGCGGCAAGCAGGTAAAGGTGAAGGAAGGCATGGAGTTTTCGGTTTTGCGGCTTGACGGCAAAAAGGCCGGAGACAAGATAAAGCTGACTCCTGTCTGCTGTATTGACGGGAGCAATGTCGTTGTTGATAAAAAAGAGCTGAAGAACATTAAGGTCAACTGTGAAGTTCTAAGCGAAAAGAAAGGCGACAAAATTTACTCCTTCAAGAAGAAGGCGAAGACCGGCTATAAGAAGGGCTACGGGCACAGGGACAGGCTGACGGTTATAAAGATTGAAAGCATAACTAAAAAATGACAGCAAACTTGGTTCGCCGTCAAATTTTATAAAACATGAAGAGCCTAAAAGATGTCTCCGAACATACTTTTGCCGGCAGAAAAGCCATTCTTGTGGGCTTCAGGGAGAGAAGAGAGAGTGAAACCGAAGAAGCGGTGAAAGAACTGGAATTTTTGTGCACGACGCTTAATCTTAAGGTCATTAAAAATTTCATTTACAAGCCTGATTTAATAAACCCCGCCACATACATCGGAAAAGGAAGGCTCCAGGAGATAAAGGAGTATTCCGACGCAGAAAAACCCGACTTTGTAATTTTCGGCAATGAACTCAATCCTGTCCAGCAGAGAAACGTTGAAGATACTCTTAAGGCAAGGGTTATGGACAGGACAGAGCTAATCCTGCACATATTCGGCGAGCATGCAAAATCCAAAGAGGGCAAAATACAGGTTGAGCTTGCCCAGCTGAATTATCTCCTGCCGAGACTGACGGGATACGGCATATCTCTCTCCCGGATAGGCGGAGGGCTTGGCACCAGAGGCCCCGGTGAAATGAAGCTGGAAATTCACAGGAGAAAGATAAAAGAAAAAATCCACCGGCTGAAGAAGGAAATGGAAGATATAGAGCGGCACAGGGAGGTTATACGGGGTTCTCGAAAGAGAAAAAAATTTCCGTCAGTTGCCGTCATCGGCTATACCAACGTGGGTAAAAGCAGTCTTATCAACAAGATGAGTTCCTCTGATTTGTATGTTGCAAACAAACTCTTTTCTACGCTTGATCCCGCGACGCGGGCCGTTTATCTTGGAAATAACACAATATGCCTCATGAACGATACCGTCGGGCTTCTTTATAATATCCCGCATCACATGATAGAGGCGTTCAAGTCAACGCTGGAGGAGGTTAGGTTCAGCGACCTTATAATGTGCGTATACGACGGTTCCACAGGCATGCTTGAAAAACAGCGCAGTACGATATCCGAAGTGTTGAAGATTCTTTCTTCCGAAGAGAAGCCGTGTCTGGACGTTTACAATAAAACGGACCTTCTGAATCCTGAAGACAGAAATATGCTCGTGAGTGCAAACCCCGGAGCAATAATGGTTTCTGCCCGTACGGGGGAAGGGATTCCGGAGCTCAAGGAAATTATAAGGGAAAAACTACATGAAAATCCTGTTGAATCCGGAGGATGAAAAGAAGGTAAGGGAAATAGAAAGCGTAATTAAAAAGGGTAAAAGATTCCTTCTCACGACACATTACAATATTGACGGGGACGCGATAGGCAGTGAACTGGCGCTGTACGGTATGCTGAAGAGAATGGGGAAAGAGGCGGTGATTGTAAACCAGGACAACATCCCGGCCATATACAGGTTTCTGCCTTTTTCCGGCAGGGCTCATGCAGGGATTCCTGATTCTCTGACAAAACCGGATGTCAGCATAGTCATTGACTGCGGTTCCTCGGACAGGACGGGAAAAGTTTTTGAACTGGTCAAAAAAGCGCCGGTGATTGTAAACATAGACCACCATTTCTCAAATCCGGGATTTGCCGCCGTCAACTGGATTAACCACAGATTTTCAGCAACCGGCGAGATGATATATTTTATAATTTCTTCGGTCGGTAAAACGCTCACCAAGAGAGAGGCGGCGTGTCTTTACACAGCCGTTCTTACGGATACCGGAAATTTTGTGCATAATATGGGTCCGTATACGATGGACATAGTAAAAAACCTCATAGATTCGGGCGCAGAACCGGAGAAAATTGCAAAAAAAGTTTATATGGAAAGGCCGTTAAGGTCCATAAAGCTTCTTGCTCTGTGCCTGATGAATCTTCAGTTTGACAGAAAGAAAAAAGTCTGCTGGATGAAGGTTGACAAGGAGATGTACCGGCGCACGAGGACAAAGGAAGAGGATACCGAAGGTTTTATAGACATGCTTGTCCGCATTAAGGAGGCGAATGTCGTTTTTCTGATTAAGGAATCCGATATCGTCAAGGTGAGCTTGAGGAGCAAAAGCGGGCTGGACGTTGAAAAGATAGCTGCGAAGTTCGGCGGCGGCGGACACAAGAAGGCGGCGGGTTGTCATTTTCGCGGCATTACCGCCGGACAGGCGGCGGAGAAGATACTTGAAGAGATATACAAAACATGAACGGAATAGTTATTGTAAACAAGCCGAAGGGGATTACTTCGTATGACGTTATACGATTTTTCAAAAGAACCTTCAGGCTGAAAGAGAAGATAGGGCATGCCGGAACGCTTGACCCGCTTGCGTGCGGAGTGCTTATTGTCTGCATTGGAAAGGCGACAAGGGCAAGCTCCCTGTTTATGAAGATGGAAAAGGAGTATGAGGCGCGGCTTCTGCTTGGGGTAGTTACAGATACCGATGACATGGACGGACAGGTTATTGAGGAAAAGGAAGTGGACGTGACTGCCGGCGAGGTTTTTGAGGCGGTATCTCTTTTTAAGGGAGAGATTGAACAGGTGCCTCCGGTTGTCTCCGCAATCAAGCAGAAAGGCAGTCCGCTCTATAAACTGTACAGGCAGGGTGTTGCGGTGTCTCCCCCGCCGAGGACGGTATTCGTCAGGGAAATAGAGGTGACGGGAATAAATCTGCCTTATGTGGATTTCCGGGTGGCATGTTCAAAGGGGACTTACATAAGGGCGCTTTGCAGGGATATAGGGAACAGGCTGGGATGCGGCGGGACTCAAGTGGAATTGAAGAGAACAAAGATTGGAGATTACAGAATAGAGGAAAGCTTTACCCTTGAAGACATAGAAGAAAGGGGTATAGCCAACTGTCTTATCCCGATAAGCGGCATAAACATTAAAAGCGGCGTAGAGCGGGTAGCGTAGAGCGTATAGAAAATACAATTATAAGCATTTAACTATACGCTTAACGCTATGTTTCAGACTATACGCTGAATTGAAGGGATAAATGAAAAACGGTTTACAGATAAGCGTTTCCGGCATAAGGGGCATATATCCCGATTTTCTGACTTCTGAAGTTGCGAACTTGTTCGGACTGGCTTTCGGAAGCTATGTCGGGGGAAAGAAGGTTTTCATATGCCGGGACACGAGGGCAAGCGGCGATTCGCTTAAGCAGGCAATGATAACGGGGCTTCTATGCACGGGCAGGGATGTCGTGGACCTCGGCATTGCGGCCACGCCGGAGCTTGCATACGTACTGGAAAAGATTGAAAAATTCCCTGGCGTTGTAATCACTGCGAGCCATAATCCCGGAGAATACAACGGAATAAAATTTTTTTCAGGGGAAGGCGTATACCTTAATTCCTGCGAAGGAGGGAAACTCCTTGATATCTACGGCAGGAAAGCCTTCAGGGTGGCCGAAAATCCGGGTTTTCTTTTTTCTG
>CAZAMK010000032.1:0-3038 GCA_964486345.1 uncultured bacterium | reverse complement strand
TTGAAAAGATAAGAAGCGGGAAATTCAGGGTTGCCGTTGACGTCTGCCAGGGAGTGGGCGCTTTCCTGACCGAACGGTTTCTCTCGGGGATGGGATGCGAGGCGGTGATTATCAACAAAGAGCCGCCCGGAGTTTTTTCGCATAATCCGGAGCCGCTTGCCGAAAACCTCGGCGGTTTGGCGGATACGGTTGTCGCGGAAAAAGCCGATATCGGCTTTGCGCAGGACCCTGACGGGGACCGGCTGGCTTTTGTATGCGAGAACGGAAAGATACCCGGAGAAGAGATGACGGTTGTTCTGTGCATAAAAAGCTTTCTTGAAAAGAAAAAAACCTCTGTTGTCGTCAATCTTTCAACGACATCCCTCGTTGAGGAAACGGCAAAGGGTTTTGGGGTAGATGTTTACAGGACAAAGATAGGCGAGATTAACGTCGTTGAAGGGATGAAAAAAAACGGCTCCCTTATAGGAGGGGAGGGCAACGGCGGGGTTGTGTGCCCTGACGTCCATTACGGCAGGGACAGCTTCGTGGGGATGGCGCTGATACTTGAGTATATCGCAAAACGGCAGAAAAAGATTTCTGAAATTACGGAAGAACTGCCGAAGTACGTCATGCTCAAGAAAAAGGTTAAAATTGAGGGGAAGGATGTCTCCTGCATAATGGAAGAGTTAAAAAAAGAATACGCTTCTAAAGAGAATCTCAATCTTGAAGACGGCGTAAAAATAATAAGGCGTGACGGCTGGATACACATAAGGCCTTCCGGAACCGAGCCTGTTTTGAGGATTTACGCAGAGGGTAAAACAAAAGAAGCCGCCGAAAAATACCTTTCTGAATTCACCTGCCGTTTCGTATAAAATCCGGCGCCTGCCGTCCCGTCATTTATCGTAGAACCTTTCTATGCACTTCACCGCGTCTTCCGGCTCGTCAACGATGCAGAAGATATTAAGGTCTTTTTTGTCTATATATCCGCTTCCGAGAACGTGTTTTTCTATCCAGCGGGCCAGCTCTCCCCAGTATTCGCTTCCCACGAGTACGACCGGGAACTTATGTATCCTTCCCGTCTGTATCAGGGTCATCGTCTCCGCGAATTCGTCAAGCGTTCCGAATCCGCCCGGGAAAATGATGAATCCTTTCGCGTATTTCACGAACATGACTTTTCTCGTAAAAAAGTATTTGCATGAAATAAGCGTTTTGATATAGGGATTGGGTTTCTGTTCATGAGGCAGTTCTATGTTTACGCCTATTGAATCCCCGTTTGCAAGCATTGCGCCCCTGTTTGCCGCCTCCATGATTCCGGGGCCGCCTCCCGTTATGATCGAGTACCCTTTTTCCGCGAGAAGTTTTCCTGTTGCAACTGCCTTCTTGTAAAACTCCTCGTCTTCCCCGATTCTCGCAGAGCCCCATATGGTAACCGCATTTTTTGTTTTCTCAAGGGTTTCAAAACCTTCCACAAATTCGGCCATTATTCTGAATATGCGCCATACGTCGGAATCGCGCTTAGGATTATCAGGCATTATTTTTCTCTCCTCCCTTGTCAGACGGCTCCACTATCAGAGTTAATCCCTCCGTTTTCTTGACCACAACCTCGGTTCCCGCCGGAATATCTTCCGATTGACTGCGCGCTTTCCAGTATTCGCCATGGATGAAGACCATACCCTCGGGTGCGAGCGCCCTTAATGTTTTTCCCTTCTCTCCGAGCAGTCCTTCCTTTCCCGTTGCGACCTTGCGTTTTTTGGTCCTTACGGTAAACCATACGGCAAGCCACAGGATAATCCCTACGGTGAGGGTGGAGCCGAATATCAGCCCCGACGGTATTTTTAAGTCCGACATCGGGCGGAAAAGGAAAAAGGAACCTAACATAAGAGTTATTATACCTGAAATTATGAATAATCCGAAAGAGGGAGTTACCGCCTCTATCGCGAAGAATATGAAACTCACGGCAATAAGCAGGATGCCGGTAATGTTTATGGACAAAGTATGAAGGGCGAAAAAGGCGAGAATGAGAGCCACCGTGCCCGCGATGCCTGGGATTCCCAGTCCCGGATGATAAAGCTCCACCATTATTCCGAGAGTACCTATCATCAGCAGTATGTATGCTATGTTCGGGTCGGCTATGATTTTCAGTATCTTTTCTTTAAAACTCTCCCGGGGCGTTACTAATCGGGCGTTCTTTGAGGACAGCATTTTTTGTTTACCTTCTCCCGTTTTCACCGTTCTGCCATCAAGCATGTTAAGAAGTTCTCCGGTATTGCCGGCAGTGTAGTCTATTACTTTTTGAGCAAGGGCTTCATTTTCAGTTGAGGATATGCTTTCCCGCACCGCTCTCTCCGCCCATGCGGCATTTCTGCCGCGGTGGCCGGCTATGGTTTTTATGAAGCTTACCGTATCGTTTACGACCTTTTCCTTCATAGTTTCGTCTTGTTGTCCCGTCAGGGTTACGGGATGCGCCGCCCCTATGTTTGTCGCAGGCGCCATGGCGGCTATATGGCATGACAAAAGGACAAAAACGCCTGCCGAGGCGCACTGGGAGCCCTTCGGATAGACGAAGCCTATGACAGGGACGTCTGACTCAAGGATTTCCTGGACTATTTTTCTCGTTGAAGAGAGGAGTCCTCCCGGAGTGTCTACGATGAGCAGTACGAAATCGGCTTTGTTTTTTTCGGCGAGACTAAGTACGTTTTTCACCTGATAATAAGTAATTGGTCCTATCGCCCCGTCTATGTTCAGGGTGTATCCCGTGCTTGCCGCCGCGGCGCCCGCACACAGGAAAAGGAGAAACACTCCGCACAAAACACTTTTCTTGGACATTAAGAACGCCTCCTCAAATATCTGCCGAACGCACAACTTTTTTATATCATACCATAAATTTCATATCCCCATAATTTTGACAAAGACGGCGTCAGGGAGTAGAATTTACGGAAGAAGGGGGATATAAATGAAAAAGGTTGAAATATACGATACTACCCTGCGCGACGGCGCCCAGGGGGAGGCGGTGGCTTTTACCCTGAACGATAAGCTGAAGATTGCGGAAAAGCTTGACG
>CAZAMK010000031.1:0-10133 GCA_964486345.1 uncultured bacterium | reverse complement strand
TTGAGAAGGGACAGCGCTTCGCGGTAAGGGAAGGCGGAAAGACTGTCGGCGCCGGTGCGGTAACGGATATCAGTAAGTAATGAAAAAATAATGGTTGGAGGGTTACGTTAAATGCGGGATATAATAACGCTGGTTTGCGATGAGTGTAAGAGGAAGAATTATTACACTACCAAGAACAAAAAGATTAAAAAGGACAAGATGGAAGTCAATAAGTATTGTCCTGCCTGTCATAAGCATATACTTCACAAAGAAGGGAAATCGTAGCAAATCAGGTTTTTAGAAAACTTGCTATATTGTTTTATTGTGTTATAATAATTACTTTCGCTTTAAATCAGGGGAATGTTTTTTAAGCAGAGCGGCTGGGTGCCCTGCTTTGTTTCCTATTGAACTTGAAAATTTATTTAGGCCTGTAGCTCTAACTGGCAGAGCAACGGACTCCAAATTCGTGGGTTGGAGGTTCGAATCCTCCCAGGCCTGCGTAATTGGGAGTAGCGCGTAGGTTGGGAAGAGTCGTAAAATTTTACTTGAAAAGAAATACCAGGATTCGAACGTGGTGCCGAACCGACGATTAAGCTTTCCTCGAAAAAGAGGTTAGCAATCTTCTTTGAAAGAAATGAGGAGCTGGTGCGTAGTGCTTTTCAATAGCACAATCCTCCCAGGCCTGCGTAATTAGGAGTAGCGCGTAGGTTGGGAATTAGGTAAAAAACGGGAATAAAGCATGAAAAAGAAAATAATAAATTTCCTGCAGGAAGTAAAGGCGGAACTGGAGAAGGTGTCCTGGCCTGAAAAAAAGATTTTAAAGATAACAACCGGTGTTGTTGTTCTCTTTATGTTGCTATTCGGGTTTTATCTGGGAGTTATTGACCTTCTTTTTTCCAAGATTATCAGGATTTTCTTGAGGTAAAAAAATGAGCAAATGGTATATCCTTCATGTTAGAACAGGGCAGGAAGAGAAGATAAAGAAGATGCTGTTGAATCAGGAAAATCAGGAAGAAGGCGCTGAAAGCGTGATAAAACAGGTTATCATACCCAAAGAAGAAGTTTCCGAAATATCGCAGGGAGAAAAGAAAATAAAAAGCAGAAGGTTCTGGCCGGGCTATATGCTTATAGAGATAGATGATGTCGGGAATAACGAAATTGTCTGGCATATGATTAGGACGACAACCGGCGTACTCGGTTTCCTCGGCGCGGGAAAAAATCCCGTGCCTCTGTCCGAAGAAGAGACTGCCAAAATTCTGAATGAAGTTGAGGAAAGAAAAGGCAAGCCTACTCCCAAGGTTGAATTTTCCGCGGGCGACAAGGTTGAGATTACTGACGGGCCTTTTATCAATTTTTCCGGCGTGGTTGAAGAGGTGCATCAGGACAGGGAGCGGCTGAAAGTGAGCGTATCTATATTCGGCAGGGCGACGCCCGTTGAATTGAGTTACTGGCAGGTGGAGAAGATATAAGTTTTTAAAAGAGATGAATCCGAATCCCTGTATTTTAAAGGAGTGAGCACATGGCTGAAAAGAAAGTAAAAGCGGTTGTGAAATTGCAGATACCGGCAGGGCAGGCGAATCCTGCGCCGCCGGTTGGTCCGGCTCTCGGACAGCACGGGGTTAACATAATGGAGTTTTGTAAGGCTTTCAATGCAGACAGCAAAGGAAAAGAGGGTACTCTGCCGGTTATTTTGACCATTTATGAAGACCGCACTTTTAAGTATACAATTAAAACTCCCCTTACTTCCGAGTTGATAAAGAAATCCATCAATATAGTAAAAGGTTCCGGCGTGCCAAACAGGGAAAAGGTCGGGAAAATTACCAGGAAACAGGTTGAGGAAATCGCAAAAATCAAGACAGCCGACCTGAATACAAAAGACATAAAAGCCGCTATGAAGATAGTGGAGGGCACGGCGAGAAGTATGGGCGTTGAGGTAGTTGATTAAAGGAGAAATAAAGTGAAAAAATCGGGCAGTAAAAAATACAGGGCGCTTTTAGATGGAATTGAAAAAGGGAAGGCCTATAAGCTTGATGAATCCATAGAAAAGCTGAAGTCCTTTCACAAAAGCAAATTTGACGAAACCGTTGACCTGGCAATAAGGCTGGGCGTTGAAGTCAAGAAGATTGCCCAGCCGGTAAGAAATTCGGTGGTTCTTCCGCACGGTGTAGGGAAAGCCGTAAGAGTTCTGGTTTTTGCCGCGGGAGAGGATGTTGATAAGGCAAAGCAGGCTGGTGCGGATTATGTGGGAGGAGCTGAACTGGCTGAAAAAATAAAGGGAGGTTTTCTTGATTTTGACAGCGTGGTGGCGACACCCGATATGATGAAAGTAGTTTCTCCTTTGGGAAAGGTTCTCGGCCCGCGCGGCCTTATGCCCAATCCCAAGAGCGGCACCGTCACAAAAGAAATACAAAGCATAATCGCCGAACTTAAAAAAGGCCGTATAGATTTCAAGATGGATAAGGACGGCAATCTTCATATTCCCGTAGGCAAAGTTTCGTTTGACAGCGGGAAACTGGTTGAAAATGCGAATGCGGCGTTGAATGCGGTTTTTGCGGTGAAGCCGGTTTCAGTAAAGGGAAACTATATTCGTTCCGTATCGCTGTCTTTAACCATGTCGCCTTCCCTGAAAATAGACGTCAGCGGAATGTTGCAGGAATCTGCGGCAGAGTGATATAAGTGACAACCGGAGTCAAACCAATGAAAAAATTGACTAAAGAAAAAAAGAAAGAGTTCGTGGAGATTCTGACGGACGAGATAAAAGAAAATAATATTAATCTTCTTGTGAGCTTTTCGGGGCTTTCCGTTCCGGAAATGCAGAAGTTAAGGGGAGATTTAAGGGAAGCTGGATGCAAAATGAGAGTGGTGAAGAATACTCTGCTGGAAAAAGCCTACAAGAATGTAAAATGCGATGAAATGTCGGAAAAGATAGGAGGGCCCGTATTTATCATATGGGCAAAGTCCGAAGACGAAATAAATGTGGTAAAAAATCTGTACGAATTCAAGAAGAAAACGGGCAAGATTGACGTTAAGGCGGGTTTTATCAGCGACAGGCTTATGTCTTCGGAAGAACTTGAGCTGATAGGAAAACTTCCAGGCAGGAAAGGGCTTGAGGCCAAGATAGTATGGTGCTTGAGACTGCCGGCAATGAGAGTGGTCAATTCGTTAAAGTTCCCGTTAATGAAATTAGTCAACGATATCAATCAGATAGCTGAACAAAAAAGTAAATAAATATAAGCCCCGAAATAAAACGGCATGTGGCTTATAGCGAATGGCGTATGGAGGGAGTTCAAAAGCAGTTTTTACTATACGCTATACGCTCTACGCTATACGCTAAATTTTCCGGGTAAAGGAGAGAGGCGATGGAAAAAGCTGAAAAGAAAGTAATGGACGAAATAGTGGAAAAGATTGAAAAACTTTCTGCGCTTGAACTTTCGGAGCTGGCGAAGAAACTGGAAGAAAAATTCGGCGTGGAAGGAATGATGGCTCCCGTAGGAGCGGTCGGTGCGGCTTCGGCGCAGGCTTCCGACGGAGGCGAGAAGAAGGAGGAGAAAACAACTTTTGACGTGATACTGAAAACCTTCGGAACGAATAAGATTCAGGCCATTAAGGAAGTCAGATCTCTGACAAATCTTGGGTTGAAAGAAGCCAAGGAGCTTATAGAATCGCTTCCCAAGCCGATTAAGGAAAAAGCGACCAAGGAAGAGGCTGACGACATACAAAAGAAAATGGCCACTATCGGAGCGGAAGTGGAAGTTAAGTAATAAAAAGTCCCGGGGGATTAAAAATGAAAATAGCAGAAATTCCGGATTTGCTTGAAGTTCAAAAAATTCCATTTTTTGAATTTTTACAGAAGGATGTCGTTCCAGAGAAAAGGAAGCGAGCAGGCCTTGAAGAGCTTTTCCGAAAGGTTTTCCCTATTGAGAGCGAAGACGGAATATTATGCCTTGAATATGCAAACTATACGCTGGACGATCCTGTGGACAGCATAGAAGAGTGCATTGAGAAAAAAAACACTTACGAATCCCGTTTGAGACTTAAACTTCAGCTTGTTGTAAAAGAGCAGGACAAGAAGACGAAAGAGCTGGTCGTAAAAGGCATAAAAGAACAGGATATATACATAGGAAGCATCCCGCTGATGACAGATAACGGAAGTTTCATCATAAACGGGATAGAGCGCGTAATAGTCAACCAGCTGCTTCGGTGTCCGGGGGTATATTTTAAGGAAGAGGAAATTATCGGGCAGAAAACCATGTATTCTGCAAAGATATATCCTTCACGGGGAATATGGGTGGAATTGCAGATAGATAATCATAACTGCATGATAATCTACCTGGGCAGGAAAAAGGTTTACGTCACAACATTTCTTAAGGCCCTCGGATATCAAGAAGAAGATATTATCCGCCTTTTCTATAAGAGCCCTGCGGATATGAAATCCGATTCCATCCTTACCGCAACTCTTGAAAGAGACGACATTAAAGACAGGGATGAGGCGTTAAAGAGAATTTATGCGGAAGTCAGGCCCGGGTATCCGCCGATATTGAAAGAAGCGGAAAAACTTTTCAAATCCTTGCTGTTCAGCGAAGAGAGCTACGACCTTTCTGAAGCCGGCAGGATGCAGATAAATAAAAAGCTGGGGCTTGATTTTACGGAAAGACATCTCAAAAAAGAAGATATAATTGAAGCTGTGAGATACCTTCTGAATCTTTCTGAAAAGGGAGAAGGAGTTACGCAGGACATAGATCACCTGGGCAACAAGAGAGTCCGTGTTTCCTCGGAGATAATAAGCGAATATGTTTATGAGGGGCTGGTGCGCCTTGTCAGGTTTTCCAAAGAAAAAATGGCTATGGCGGATAAGCGCAAGACTTTAAGCGTTAAGCCGCAGGATCTTATTAACGGAAAAGTTTTTATGACAGTGGTCAACGATTTCTTTGCGAGAAACCAGCTGTCGCAGTTTTTGGACAAGATAAATCCGCTTTCCGAGATAACCCACAAAAGAAGAGTCACGGCCGTGGTACGGGAAAGGAAAAGAGCCGGATTTGAGGTGAGGGACGTCCACTATACCCATTTCGGCAGGCTCTGTCCCATAGAGACTCCGGAAGGCGCCAACATAGGATTAATAAACTCTCTTACCGTATATTCCAAGGTTGACAGCCTCGGGTTTATAAAAACGCCTTATTTTAAGGTTGAAAAGGGAGTGGTGACAAACCAGATAGAGTATCTTTCAGCCGACAGGGAAGACGAATATTTAATTGCTCCTCCCAGCACTCCGTTGGATCCCAAGACAAAAGCGATTATTCCCAAGGATCTTACAGTCAGGACGAAAGGCGGAAATTTTGAAGAGATATCGCGTGAAAAGGTTGATTATATAGGGATATCCCCGATACAGATAGTAAGCGTCAGCGCTTCCCTGATTCCGTTCCTTGAACATGACGATTCCAACAGGGCGCTTATGGGTTCCAATATGCAGAGGCAGTCGGTGCCTCTGGTCAGGAGCGAGGTGCCTCTTGTAAAAACCGGAATGGAAAAGTATGTTGTCAGGGACAGCGGAGTGGTCGTAAAAGCAAAGAACGAAGGGGTTGTAAGTTACGTTGACGGTGAAAAGATAATCGTAAAGAAAGACGATAAAGGGATGTTTCCGTGGGAAGATGAAGATGTCTACAGGCTTAAGAATTTTATACGCACCAACCAGGACACGTCTTTCCATCAGAGGCCTATAGTAAACGTGGGAGACAGGGTTTCCAGAAACCAGATTATATCCGACGGGCCGGCCGCATCAAGAAGCGGCGACCTTGCTCTCGGGAGAAATCTTCTGGCGGCTTTCATGCCATGGCACGGATACAACTACGAAGATGCCATTCTCTTGAGCGAACGCCTTGTCAGAGAGGATTTTTTCACATCCATCCACATAAAGGAATTTGAAGTTCAGGCAAGAGAAACGGAGCTCGGTCCCGAAGAGATAACTTCCGACCTGCCCAATACTCCCGAGGAGCGCCTGAAAAATCTTGACGAAGAAGGCGTTGTCATGGTGGGAGCGGAGGTGGAGCCCGACGATATACTGGTCGGCAAGGTGACGCCGAGGGGCGAATCCGAACTCACTCCGGAGGAAAAACTCCTTAGGGTGATTTTCGGAGAGAAGGCCAAGGATGTTCAGAATACTTCCCTTAAGGTTCCGCCCGGAACCAAAGGTACGGTCATAAACGTAAGGAAGTATACCCGCAGGGAAAACATGTCCGAGCAGGAGATAAACAAAGCCGTAAAGGAACTTAGAACAAATTACAATGTAAAGGAAAAGACGATAAAAAAGGTTATCACCGAGGAATTAAAGAGATTCGCTGATACCCATAAGATAAAACACAGGATTAATCCGGATGCCGAATCTTGGCAGAAATTCGCGGGCAAGGCTCCTGAAAAACACAGGGATGAAGCTGTCAGGATTGCCGGGCTTGGACAGAACCAGCTTGAGACGCTCAACAAGGAATTGAAGAATGAGATACTTAAGGTGAAGAAAGGGCCGGAGCTTGAAGCGGACGTTATAACCAAGATAGTGGTGGAAATAGCCGTTAAAAAGAAGGTTGACGTCGGAGACAAGATGAGCGGACGGCATGGAAACAAAGGCGTTGTTTCCAGAATTCTGCCTGAAGAGGATATGCCGTTCCTGTCCGACGGAACTCCCGTGGACGTGGTATTGAATCCGCTCGGCGTGCCTTCAAGAATGAATATAGGGCAGGTTCTTGAAATACACCTCGGAAGGGCGCTCAAGACTCTTGGATACAGCGCGGAGACTCCGATTTTTGACAGCATAAAGGAATGGGAGATAAAAAATCTTCTTAAGAAAGCAGGGTTTGCGGAGGACGGGAAGGACGTTCTGTATGACGGACGGACAGGAGAGCCGTTCGTTCAGCCGGTGACGGTCGGATATATGTACATGATGAAACTGAAGCACCTTGCGGACGAGAAGATACATGCGAGAAGCACCGGTTCTTACTCTCTGATAACCCAGCAGCCGCTCGGAGGCAGGGCGCAGTTCGGGGGACAGAGGTTGGGAGAAATGGAGGTCTGGGCGCTGGAAGGATACGGGGCGGCGCACATCCTTAAGGAAATGCTGACGGTCAAGAGCGACGATACCGAAGGCAGAAAAATAATGTATGAAAGCATAGCAAAGGGATTGGATTACCGCGGCAACAATATCCCCGAATCCTTCAACGTTCTTAGAAAAGAGCTTCAGGGGCTGGGGCTTGATCTTAAGGTTGAAAGCAGAAAAGAAGAAGGACAAAACAGGGAAATAGCAAATATAAAAATAACGTCTCCGTCCGTAATGCATTCATGGTCGCACGGAGAAGTCAAGAAGGCGGAGACGCTTAATTATCGGACATTCAAGCCAGAGCGAGACGGACTGTTCTGCGAGAGAATTTTCGGTCCTATAAGGGAATTTGAATGTTCCTGCGGCAAATACAAGAAGTTAAGATATAAAGGGATAATATGCGACAGGTGCGGCGTAGAGGTAACCACTTCAAGAGTCAGGCGCGAACGCATGGGGCATATAGAGCTGTCCACGCCGGTATCCTACGTATGGCTGTTTAAGAGCACATCCAACTGGATGGGGCTTTTGCTTGATATGTCAAGGTCGGAGCTGGAAATGGTGCTTTACTATGAGAGATACATAGTTGTGGACCCGGGCTCCACGCCTCTTAAGGAAAAAGAGCTGCTGTATGAAAAGGAATATCACGAAAATCTTGAGAAATACGGCAATAAATTCAAAGTGGGCATAGGAGCGGAAGCTATACATGCGTTGCTGAAGAAGATAGATTTGCACAATCTGGAAGAGGATATAAAACAGCAGTTGAAGAGCAAAAAGAAGAAGGCGTACGGCACCAGAAGGACGCTGATAAAGAAGTTGAGGATGGTGCAGGGGTTGATAAAGACGCAGGTTAAGCCGGAATATCTTGTAACCAGCATTATCAGCGTTACGCCCCCTGACTTGAGGCCTCTGCTTCCCCTTGACGGCGGAAGGTTTGTGGCATCGGACCTGAACGACCTTTATCAGAGAGTTATAAACAGGAACAACCGTCTGAAGAAGCTGATTCAACTGCAGGCTCCGGATATAATCGTAAGGAATGAAAAGAGAATGCTGCAGGAATCCGTGGATGCCCTCATGGATAACGGCAAGCACGGCAACCCTGTCCTCGGCAAAGGAAGGCGTCCCCTGAAATCTCTTGCCGACGCATTGCGCGGCAAGCAGGGAAGGTTCAGGCAGAACCTCCTTGGCAAGAGGGTGGATTATTCGGGAAGGGCTGTTATTGTCGTGGGCCCTGAATTAAAGCTCAACGAATGCGGCATTCCGAAGGAAATGGCGCTGGAACTGTTCGGGCCTTTTGTGTTGAGAGAATTAAGGAAACGGGAGTATTTCCATACGCTCGGAAGCGCCAAGAGGGCGATAAGAGAAAATAAATCAGAGGTTTGGGAAGTGCTTGAAAGAGTCAGCAGGAACCATCCGATCATGCTGAACCGCCAGCCTACCCTGCACAGGTTGAGCATACAGGCGTTTGAGCCCCGCCTCATTGAAGGGAACGTGCTTAAAATACATCCTCTCGTCTGTCCTGCTTTCAATGCCGACTTTGACGGGGATACGATGAGCGTGCATTTGCCGCTGACTCCGGAAGCATGCATTGAAGCGGAGATGCTGATAAAATCCACAACCCATATTCTTTCTCCCGCGAGCGGAAAGCCGATAGTTTCTCCGACGAGAGATATAGTAATGGGCTGCGCATACCTGACGTTCAAGAGTGATGAGAAGGAGTATGAGCGGCCCCTTGCGGACTTTAATGAGGCGATATACTTGTACGACCTCAATTATCTTGAACTGCACAGGCCGGTAAAGGTCAGAAACGAGAAAGGCGAGATGCTGACTACTACGGCAGGCAGGATAATTTTCAACGAGATAATCCCCGAGGGAATAAATTTCAAGAACGAAATTTTTGAAAGTTCCGGCGTTGAGAAGCTGGTAGAGGAGATTCTCAAGAAATGCGGTTATGAAGCGACCGTGAAGTTTCTTGACGAGGTTAAGAGTCTCGGGTTCTATTTCGCCACAATAGGCGGAATAACAATCGGAATAGACGACCTTAAGATTCCTGCCGCGAGAGATACCATTGTAGCCGAAGCTAATATTGCGGCGGATAAAATAACTAAGAATTACCGAACCGGCGTCATTTCCGAAGGCGAGCGGTATAACAAGCTTGTTGATATCTGGACGTCCGTAACAAATGAAGTTCAGAAATCGGTAATGAGTAACTTGCGGGAAGATACCTCAATAGAACCGTTCAGAATAAACCCGATACATCTTATGGTCAGTTCCGGAGCCAGAGGCAATAGGTCGCAGGCAAACCAGCTCATGGGTATGAGGGGTTTGATGATAAGGCCCAAGAAGGTTACCGGAGAGATAGGCGAAATTATAGAAACTCCCGTCAAAAAGAATTTCAAAGAGGGGTTGTCCCTGCTTGAGTATTTCATATCCATACACGGCGGCAGAAAAGGCCTTGTAGATACGGCTTTGAAAACCTCGGATGCCGGATATCTTAGCAGAAGGCTTGTTGACGTGGCCCATTCCGTAATCATAAAGGAAGAGGACTGCGGGACGCTTGAAGGGATACTCATCAGTCCTCTTTCACTGGGTGACGAGGAAATACTTCCTCTGAAAAACAGGATTATAGGAAGGGTGGCTCTTGACAATATCGTTGATATTGTTACGGACAGCATAATAGTGCGCTCCGGAGACATTATTGATGAGGAAAAAGCGCAGAACATAGTTGATACGGGCATTAACAAGATAAGAATAAGGTCTGTACTGACATGCCGCGCCGAGAAGGGCGTCTGCGCAAAATGCTACGGCTGGGACATTTCAAGAAAGAAGCTTGTGAATATTGGAGAAGCGGTCGGCGTAATTGCCGCCCAGTCCATAGGAGAACCCGGAACACAGCTCACATTGAGAACTTTCCACACCGGCGGCGCCGCTTCCAGAGGGGTCGGATCCTCTTCTTACAAGGCGCAAAAGGACTGTACTGTCAGATATCTTGAAAATCTGAAGACGGTTAAGAACCAGAAAGGAAGAGACGTCGTCATACAGAGGGAAGGAAAGATAGGGCTTTATGACGACAGGG
>CAZAMK010000030.1:0-10183 GCA_964486345.1 uncultured bacterium | reverse complement strand
CTGAAAGAGGAGCGTCCCGATGAAAATAATCGGGATGAAGAAAGCCGCGCGGTTGGGCACATGTGAATGGATATCTTTCATAGCAGAGGTTCAGAAGTACATGTTTTCTGCCATCAGATACTCAAAATCCTTTTCTACCTCATTCGTCTTTATATGTTCAACCTTCTCTGCAACGCTTTCGCTCAATTCCTGCGAAGCTCTGCACAGGAGGATTTCCCTCGCTCCTTCAAGCGCACCGTTGCCTATTTTTACAACCTTGCTTTCATCCACCTCGGGAATCAGCCCTATCTTCATTGCATTCTTGACGTCTATGAAGTTGCCGAAGCCTCCGGAAAGATAAATCTTCTTAACGTTCACAATGTCAACAGGGTAATGCTTGAGAAGTATCTTCCATCCGGTCTTTATGGCGGATTTTGACGTGATTAGCTGGAATATATCGTTCTGCGTCAGTTTAAGGTCGCCCGTTATGAAAAAATCCTGCTGTATCCTTGCGTTTTTCGTCATGAGTTTTTTATCAAGCAGTTGGGCAAGCAGGTCTATCAGTCCGGAGCCGCATACGCCGATTGGATATTTGTTGCCTATTGTGGAATAAGCAATCCTCCCGTCTGCAATCTCTATCTTCTTTATGGCGCCCGCTATCCCGCCTATGCCGCAGCTTACCGACGCCCCTTCAAATGCTCCCCCGGCGGCGCAGGAAGCGGAAATCATCCTGTCTTTGTTGCCGAGGACAACCTCTCCGTTTGTCCCGATGTCAATAAGCAGGGATATTTCCTCGTCCTTATACATTCCGGATGCCAGGATGTCAGCCACGATATCCGCACCGACATGGCCGCCTATCAACGCGCATCCGTAAACAGTTCCCGCCTCGTTTGTATGAAGCCCTATCTCATCGGGGGTTTTAATGACCGCATCTTTATGGCTTGCTTCATAAGGCATGACTCCGAGGGATGAGACGTCAAGGCCGCAGACCAGGTTCCGCATAGTTGAGTTGCCTACCACTGCCGTTTCATAGATGTATTGCGAAATATCTTCGCCTTTTTCTTTTGACAATTCTTTTATTGCTTCGTTTATCTGGTCAACCACCATCATCCGGAGATGGTGGACCCTCTTTTCCCTTTCGTCCGCCTCAAAATATTTTTTGTTATGTTTATCAACGAGGGTGTATTCAATCCTTGAAATAACATCGTTGCCGTATGATATCTGCGGGTTTGTTTTTGCCACGGTCTCAAGGATATCCCCGTTTTCCATGTCCACGAGGTCAAAAACAACGGTTGTGGTGCCCACGTCTATGGCAAGCCCGTAAATTTTTCCCCTGTAATTTTCAAGCGGAGTTCCGTTTTTGAAAATCCGGCTTCCTTTTCTGCTGTATACCGGGCATATGGGGACTTCTCGTTCCATCCCGTATTTCAAAATCTCGTATTCGCCGAAGTTTTTGATATATACAACCATTTCGGATTTATCCCTGACAATCCTTGCCTGGCAGGCGAGCCGCTCTTTGTCCTTCAGGTTGAACGTTTTTTCAATGGGGGTTAACGGATTGAGATTTTCGTCGCCCTCTTCAATCCGCACTATGCACTTGCCGCACTTGCCGATGCCGCCGCACTCGGCATTTATCTTCACGCCGGCCATCCGCGCAAACTCAAGGATTGTAAGCCCCGGATGTATCTTTAAACCGTCTTTGCCTTTTTTGAACTGCGGAAATTGTATGTTGCACATCTTTGTTTTTAAAGGCTCATAACCGTGAAGGTTCAAGCCTCTTAACTCCTATTTTGTCAAAGTCTCTATCATAAGATATGACGGGAATTTTCTTTTCTCTTATTTCAGGGATGGAACTGATAAGGCAATCTATAAACTTGACTTTCTTCTCTTTATACGTTTGTATGGCATCCATTATGTTAAAATTATCCGTTATTCTAAGATTTTTCAGATTAATAATGCTTTCCAACGCCTCTATGACCTCTTCTTTGGGGAAAGAATAATAACTGCCGAGAGTCCAGTTTATTTCAGCAAGAACTATGGAAGAGGTATATCCCGTAACTTTTTTAAATTTTACCGCTTCAAGAAGTTTAAAACAGTCGTTAAAGACCTTATTGTTTCCTTCCTCAACAAGAACTCGGAGAAAGATGTTTGTGTCAATGAAAATATCCACGTTCATTTCCTCTCGTATTTTAATTCATACTTTTCTCTCGCTTTCAGAATGCCTGAAGGTTTTTTTACTTTGAACCTGCCTGCCATATCCAGTATATCTTTTTGAGGTATTATCCGGAAAGATTTTTTATCTTCATCAACGTCCATGGTTATTTGTGAAGGTGCGATGATGTTAAAACTCTCCCTAACCTCTTTAGGAACTGTCATCTGCCCTTTCTTCGTAATAGTTGTTGAGTATCTCATTATTACCTGCACCTCCTTACTTACTTTTATTGTAAGACTTACTCATGTCTTTGTCAATACCGGTTTTCATAAGTCCAAATCTCCGAGCCAGCCGTCGTAAAAGTTTTTAAGGATTTTTTCGTCCAGTTCCCTGTCTGCCGTATCCTCAACGTCCTTTTTTTTAAAGGAATACCTGTAACCGGCGCAATACGCTATTATTTTATCGTAGGCGGCGGTTATTTTTTTGAACATCTCTTCAGATTTTTTCTCATCCTCTTTTTTAGACTTGTCCGGGTGATATTTCAACGCCAGGCTCCTGTAGGAGTTTTTTATTTCCTTTAAAGTTGCGGTTTCCCCAAGTTCAAGCGTTTTCCTCGCTTCATCAATCTCTTTAAAGTAAACCATTTTTATATATCAAAGGTTTGACCTGCTTGTACACGGATAAATCGTTCTCCGTATTCTTTCGCAAAAGCCGCCTCGGCTTTCGGTCCGGAACAGTGGGTGGGCCCGACTCTTTCAACCCCCGCGTTTTTAAACTCGCTTACGACGAAATCAAGAATACGCTTGTCTTCATCCAGTAAATGAAACCCGCCCATCACAAGAAACAGGCGTTCTTTCTTGAATTTCTTTTTAACCTCATCAAGCATTTTTAAAATGCCGGGATGCGCACAGCCTGTTATCACGGAAATTCCGTTTTCTGTTTTAAGAACCAGCGCCTGTTCCGGCATGGGGTCGCCCTTATAATTTCCCTGTATTTCGCCCGTGATAAAGATATTTTTTGATATCTCCTTAAACTTTCCGGATTTAACCGGCTTGCCTCCGGCAGCGGAAACGTTTTTTCTGAATTCTTCCGGGAAACCGGGGCATCCATATACGGGAAGGTCTTTTTTCGCCGTTTTTAACAGACTCCACAAACCGCCCGTGTGGTCCCAGTGGTTATGGGAGATGACTGCCGCTTCTATCTTGCCTGGGTCAATATCCATTTGTTTCAGGTTACCGATGAGCCATTCGCCTTTTTCCCCCGTATCAAAAAGTATTTTATTGTCAACGAGAACCGAAAACCCCCAGCCGGTTTTAATTTTTTTGTCAACCGCCGCCTTGTCAAAAATCACCTGTATTTCCATTTTGGTCCCCGATTTTAGTTTGCGCCGTCTTTTTTCAGTATAATATCGCCTATTCCTGCATCCATTTTTTCCCCGACAACCGGGCATTTTACGGTAAGAAGGAAAAATAACGGCGCAGAACGTTTTTCGTCAGACAGCGTTTCAAAATTCCCCTGCCCCTTGCTTATAATCATATCCGCGCCGTTGAACAGCTTAATAAATTTTCCACTGCACCGTGAAAGCAAAGTCCCCGGGATATCTGAACCTGATGAAACAATCCCTGCGGCTTTGTCCATTCCGACAAACAGAGCATCCTCAATTGTTACATCGTTTATTACGGGTTTTTCTCTGACCGCATACACCAGCCTTTTGGCAGGATAGAGAGCCTTTATTTCTTCAACGAGAATTTTGTCAAAAACAATCTCGCCCGCGTTATCCCCGATAAAAAGTATAAGGTTTGAATGTTTAAGTTTTTTCTTGAATTCCTCATAGTGAAAGAGTTGCTTATTCAGCATGGCGTTTTCTTTTTTCAGAATTTTAAAAACTTCTTTTTCCGGTTGAACGCCGTGGTTGGCTCCGTAATCTATTATATTGCCGGCGATGGAAAGCTCTAAGCCGGTGAGCAGCCTGTCATTTGATTTTTCAACCTTTTGTTTGAGTTTGCCGTAAATATTCAGGGCAAGCCGGTTGCTCTCTTGTTTAAGTTCTTTATAAGGGTCGTCTTTTCCGAGAACGGTTTTAATGATATCATGGACGGTTTTACCCATCTCCGGCGGCGAGGATGTCAAAGGAAACGAAGGAATAACCCTTGATATTTTATCAACTATAAGCTTCTGGTTTTTTTTGTCCGCTCCCAGTATCTTTGCCGATTCAATGCCCTGCCTGAAAAAACAGGGAATGCACTCCAAATATGTCTTCATTTACAATAACCCTTGTTTTTTATTTTCAGGAATGCTTTTACTTGCCGTTCCACCCGGCAAGTCTTGCCCAGAGCCACCACGCTGCGTATGCTTTTAGGTTAGCGTTAAGAGGCTGGCTGTGGGCAGAACCGCACCTGTACCAGTCAACGCCCTCTTTATGGGAGTTTTGCCATTCTATTGCCCAGTTGCCTCCGGAGTAAGAACAATCATCCCTGACATTCTTATCGCCAAAGTATCTGCCGTCCGGGTTGTAACTCTCAATATCTTCAAAATCATACAGAATCTTGTTGTTCGCCTCGCAATAGCGTCTTATCTGCTGATTTTTGAGATGCAGATTTCCCGAGAGACCCGAGCCGTCGGTATGTCCCGTCATATATACAAACCGCACTTTTGGATAATCCTTTTCCAGTTTACTCATGAGATTGAGATAGGAGTCTATATCTCCCGGAATTGCCGCAATTACCGCCGTCAAAAAAATAGTGCGCATTTTCATTACTCCCCCTTTGGGATCACTGCTTTCTTCTCTTTTTCCATGACTTTTTCTATCTTTTCAATAATCTTACCAAATTCCTCTTTGGATACAAAATTATTTTTGGAGGAAGAGATAAAGGGAATCCCCTCATCTCCCAGTTCTACTATCTGCGGGTTAAAAGATATACTTCCGAGGAACGGAATGTTCATACTTTCGGCAGTCTTTTCGGCGCCTCCTTTTTTGAAGATATTTATGTTCTTATGGCAGTGGGGACAGACAAAACCGCTCATGTTCTCAATTATTCCTATAACAGGCATATCAAGTTTTCTTGCGAACATAACGGCTTTCCTTGAATCAAGGATTGCAACGTCCTGCGGGGTTGTAACAATAATTGCTCCGTCTATATTTGTTATAAGCTGGCAGGCGCTTAAAGGTTCATCCCCTGTTCCCGGCGGGGAGTCTATAATCAGATAATCCAAATCGCCCCATTCCACATCACCCAAAAATTGTCCGATGACTCCCGTTTTAAGAGGGCCGCGCCATATAACCGGCTCGTCGGAATTTTTCAGCAAGAGCGCCATGCTGATAACTTTCAGGCCGTGTTCTGCGGAAAAAGGGATTATTGTTCCGTTATTCATCTCCAGCGCCTTGCCTTCTATTCCTAACATTTTTGCAACATTGGGCCCGTGCAGGTCAACATCCAGCAATCCAACCTTTTTACCAGCCATAGCCATGGTATAAGCCAGATTGACGGCAACGGTTGTTTTGCCCACGCCGCCTTTGCCGCTCATAACAATTAGCTTATGTTTTACCCTTCCCATCCTTTCTGATATCTTTTCGTTTTGTTCTTCCTGTTTGCTTTTTTGTTTTTCCATTGCTGTTTTCCTATCTCTTTTTGACAAATAAAAGCGGAAAAATAATATCGCTCGTACAGCAGGGCAAAACCACAGCCAGAATCATATAAATCAGGACTGCCCCTGCCTGATGAATCCAATGGGTTACTCCAAAACTTACCAGATACATAATGGAAGCCGCGGCGCTTATAAAAACATGTATTGAGTGAGAAAATACAACCCCTTCATGTTTTTCAATAGTTCCGGGAGCAATAAATCCCACTAAAACTCCCACAATCAAAAACGGCACAATCAACTGCGGGTGTTCAACAATACATATATGGAGATGCATTTCCGCTCCCAGCAGGTATCCGGCAAGATAGGGAATAAATATATCACTTATTCCACAAATACCCAGAGAACCTATAATCCCGATTACCAGAGCTTTCATGAAGTTTTTTTCATGCTGCCAGTACATAGCCGTGGTAGCAAGAGCGGAAACAAGCATATGTGAAGGATGAAAGATATGAAAAAGATTTCGCATGAGTTTTGAGGGGTCTTCAATTCCAACCGCTTCGGTTATAAATGTCAAAATGCCCAGAAGTATTAATCCTGCCACCACACTCAATATTGAAAAAGGCAGATGCTGTCTCAATCCCTCCCACACAAGTTTTAACCTTTCCATTTTTCTCCTTTTTTGGATTCAATACAAATATAAGTCGGTTGGTTTTGGTGTTTCTTTTATTTCTTCTGCAATGATTTGAGTTTTCCCTCCCTAAAAGTTCCCCTGTCCATATACCTTTACCCATGTATCCTCTTTTAGCTGCCCTGCCTGGCTGTATTGCACTTCAATTCCCAGAGGAGTGGCGTCGGCCGCACAGCAGGTGATGAGAAAACGGACAAGGGTGAACCGGTCATCCCGCCCATTCTGCTTAAAAACTAATCCTTCAGTGCATAAAGGTTTTCCGGCAATCTCATCCGGTCTCTTTTTCACAAGGGTGAGGAACTGTTTTATATTTAATTTTCTGTAATCTCCTTCCGTCTCCAATTGCGCCTTCATTATTTCAAGAACGTCTGTCTCTCCCGCCGCAAACTCGCCGGAGATTCCTCTTTTCACCGCGGCAAAGGAAGATAAATTACCGGGTCTCACGATGGTTGTCAGCAGAACGGGGAAAAGAAAAACGAAGAAAGAAACGGCAGACATAAAATCAATATCGCCTGAAATTTCTTTTCTGTACCTTTTAATTCTTATCAGGAAAAGTATGAGGAGTATAAAGGAACCGAGAATGGTGAAAGGGATGTAGTCTTTTTTAATGAACAATTTTAAACTGCCGTTGATTTCTACTACAAACAGGAACATAAACCAGATGAATATTGTAAGCGTCTGATAAATTTTCTTCTTTTTCAACATATGTGTTTATCCTCCCGTAGCCGCCGCGACGGCGAAGCCCAGTGTTAAAACCGTAAAAAACACAGCGAGAAGAAGCCTGATAACGAATCTCTTTTTGAACGTTCCGAGGTAAAGAATAGCCACGGTTATATTGGCCATCGGACCCGCAACCATGAAAATAATTTTAGAAACAACGGGAAGGTTTGTGAAGGAACTTGCTACAAACGCATCGGCAAAAGAACATAGGGAGAGGGAAATTCCGAGCGCTTCCATTAACAAAACCGAGAGAATTTTATTGTTTGCGAGAGACAGAAATGCGGCCCGCGGAACGAAGGTTTGGAAAAGCGCCGCCGCTATCGCCCCTAAAACAAGGTATCTGCCCATTATCAGGAAATCATACTCCGCGTGATGAAAAATTTTCTCAATTTTTGAAAAAGATTTTTGATGTTCCTCGCAAGATAGTTCTCCGGGCTCATCTTTAAGAATATCTTCTTTTAAAAAACGTTTAAGAATAAAAGGAATTATTACGGCTGCGGCAAAAGTAATCAGAATTCTGCCCAAAACAACTTCTTTTGAAGCCGAGAAGGCAAGAAAAGTGGCTAAAATGGTAACGGGGTTTATTATGGGAGCGGCAAGCATATAAGATATTACCCCTGACGGGCCTGCTCCTTTTTTTAAAAGCCGTTTTGCCAACACAACATTGCCGCATGAACAAACAGGAAAAAGCATGCCGAGAAAAGGACTGCCGATTGTATGTAAGAAATTGCTGCCGGAAAATATTTTTTGAATTTTCCCTCTTGGAATAAGTACTTCCATAATACCGGAAATCATGGCGCCTATCAGAATAAAGGGGAGCGCTTCCAGCAATATTGCCGTGACTATCATTGTGAAAACCTGCAACTGTGGATTTTTTAAAATCAGGGGTATTACTCCAATCTCTCCGGAATTCAAGAGACTATTTAGAAGAAGAAATAAAATAACCCCCGCGATTATGAAAAATTTTCTCAAAAAATTTTCATATCTGCTTGCTTTTTTCATTTAATTCTTTCCCACAGTTTACCAATATCTCCGGCTATGGAGTCATTGCTGAATTCGGTAAAAGGAATCTGTCTGACCACGGATTTAATGATTTCTTCAGAAAAAGGTATTTCCCCTATAACTTCTATGTTTTTCTCTCCGCAGATTTTTTTGATGTGCCCGGAATTTTCAATATTTATATCGTACTTGTTTATTACGACTTTTACTTCAACTCCGAAATGTCCGGCAACCTGTATTACCCTCTGCATGTCGCTGATACCTGAAAGGGTCGGTTCCGTCACCACAAGGGCAAGGTCAACACCTGACATGGATGCAATGACAGGGCATCCTATGCCAGGAGGACCGTCTATAATAAGATATTCCGCCTGTTGTTTTTCGCCGAGTTTATATGCCTCATCCTTGATTTTTGAAACAAGTTTGCCGGAGTTTTCAGCCGCTATGCCCAATTTTGCAAAAACAAAAAGTCCATATTTTGTGTCAGAGATAAACCACTTTCCGCTCTCTTTTTCTTTCAGTTCCACTGCGTCAACAGGGCATCCGTATCTGCAGGCGCCGCATCCTTCGCATGAAAACGGGTCTATGAAAATTTTCTCAACACATCCTTTCTTGTCCTTAATGATTTTTATCGCTTCAAACCTGCATACCGTTAAGCATTTGCCGCATTGTATGCAGTTATCCTGATTTATTTCCGCCTCCCAGCCGCCCTTGAATGTTTCGGTTTTTTTTATGTCGGGATGCAGAAGGAGATAGAGGTTGGCGGCGTCAACGTCGCAGTCAACCATTACCTTGTTTTTTGCCAGGACGGCAAGAGAAGCCGTTAAAAAAGTTTTTCCCGTACCGCCTTTTCCGCTGATGACGAGTATTTTTTTCATTTTATAATCTTCTTGCTTCAACTGTGCCGCAGATATCCTGAAACAATTTTTTGAATACTTCCCTGTATTCCGGGAATGATTCAACAAAGGGAATTCCTTTGGAGTATGCAACGGCAATCTCTCTTTTGAAGGGTATGCGCAAGAGCACGGGAACTTTTTCTCTGGAACAGTATTCTTCTACTGCGTTGTCCCCGATATCCGAGCGGTTGATTACTACGCCTGCCGGCACGTTTAATTTTCTCGTCATCTCCACAGCCAGAGCGAGGTCATTTAATCCGAACGGTGTGGGTTCTGTAACCAGAAGGCAGAAATCTGTATCCTTAACCGTCTGCACTACCGGACAACTTGTACCGGGAGAAGAATCAATGATATTTATTTTATCGGCTTTTATATGTTTTTTTACCGCTTTTACAAGAGGGACAGATTTTGCCTCCGACGGTTTTAGCCATCCTTGAGCAAAAAAAAGTCCGTTTTTTGTAATACCCGTTTCTACCTCTCCTTTTTCACTCGGCTCTTCGTATATTGCTTTTTCGGGACAAGCAAGTCCGCATGCACCGCAGCTTTGGCATATCTGATGAAAGAAGAGCACATTACCATTTCTCTTCCCTGTTTCTGGTTTGATAACGGCTATTGCATTGTATAAACAGGCAGAAGAGCATTTGCAGCAAAAATTACATTTCTCAATATCTACCTTTGGCTGGGGCAAATAAATTTTTGCACTTGCTGTTATGTCCGGCTTTAAAAAGATATAGCCGTTGGGTTCTTCCACATCGCAGTCAAGAAACCGTACGTTTTTTCCCAGCGACAAGGCAAGTGACGTAGAAACAAGGGTTTTGCCCGTGCCCCCTTTTCCGCTTGCTACCGCAATAATCATTTCATCCCCTTACCATTTTTGTTCCGCATTTAGGGCAGTTTCTGTCAAAGCAGGGAATACCTGCCTGATGTGCGGCTTTCTCGCCGCATGATGGGCATACGCAAAATCCTCCGGGTCCTGCCGCTCTGCCTCCCCCCATCCTTCCTCCTGCTCCTTTGCCTTGTCCTCTTCTGCCGGTCATCGGTCCCTGTCCCAGCGGTCCCGTTCCGTCTCCTCGTGGCATGTTGCTCACCCCCTTTACCCCGTTTTCCCTTCACGCATATAGGTTCATTATCTGCGTCGTCAGCTTCCTCGACGTATTATACATATGC
>CAZAMK010000029.1:8502-10505 GCA_964486345.1 uncultured bacterium | reverse complement strand
GTCCCGCATCCGATAACCCCGATTTTCAGTTCCTTTTTCTCCATCTTCGTGTCAATACAAACGCGGGGGTATTGTGTTCTCGGTAAGTTGTTTTGAGCCGAAGAAGAGCTCTCTCTGCATTTCCCTGATTGCATCTTCCTCATCCGACATTGTAAGCTTGTATTCCTGCCTCAATTGCATCGCCTTGTCAAGATGGTCGCGGCTTGCAAGATAATAAAATTCAACCTGGCTTCCTTTTTTTGCGGCAAGCACGTTTTCCTTTGAAAGAGCGAGTTTGACAAGGTATTCGTTCTGGTATGTTTTTCTTAAAACTGCATCTCTTCGTTCCTTCAGTTCCGGCCAGCCGGGTATCTTTAGGGCTTCGGTACGGACATAAAGGTATTTGTAAATATCCCTGTTCAACCTGTCCAGTTCTTCCAGCTTTGAAAGATTTTCAGCCGCGTCCATAAGCCGGAATATCCTGTATATTTCGTCTGTTTCAAAGTTGTATTCTTTCGCTATTGCGAGGGCTTTATACCCTGCCTCCCGGGCTTTTGCAAAATCTCCCGCTTCATAATACCTTTTCATAGCCGCAACAAGAGCGTCAAACTCTCTGCGTTTTTCTTCAAGAAGCTTCCTCAAACGCTCCTTCTCAAGCTCTTCCTGCCTCCTCTGCTCTTCAAGAGCGGCAAGTCTCCTTTGCTCCTCAACGTACTGGCGGTAAAAATACAAACCTCCGCCAACAGCGGCAAGAAGCACTAAGACAACTATCATTCTTAACAGTTTCTGTTTTATTCCAATTCTTTTTTTAGGTTTTTGATAGTTTCCCATAATTCTTCTATTTTACCATCTATAATTTTTTTTACAAGAAAACTTCCTACAATAACTCCGTCCACGCTATCGCGCATTTTTTTCACCTGTTCCGGAGTTGAAATCCCGAACCCGGCAGAAACGGGGACATCCGTCATCTTTCTGAATTTTTTCAATGCTTTTAAAGTTTCATCTGATACGGCCGCCTGCTGTCCTGTCACTCCGGCATAGGTTACAAGATATATGAAGCCCTCCGCATCCTCAAATATTTTTTCCGCTCTTTTCAGTGAGGTGAAAGGCGTTACGAAATTAATCAGCGCGATTCCCTGTTTTTTAAAAACACCCCTCGCCTCCGCACTTTCCTCCCATGGAAGGTCGGGTATTATGACTCCGGAGACGCCTGTAGCGGCGCATTTTTTTGCAAACTTGAAAAGTCCGTACCTGTACACCGGATTGTAGTATGTCATCAGCAGATACGGTATGGCGACGGTATTTTTGAGGACGGCGCATATTCCGAAGACCTTATCCGTGTTTATCCCAGCCTCGAGGGCTCTGAAAGAAGCTTCCTGTATAACCGGCCCGTCGGCTATGGGGTCGGAGAAAGGTATGCCCAGCTCCACAATATCCGCCCCCGCCTTTTCCGCTTTCTTTACTATATTAACCGTTTCTTCAGCCGACGGCAGGCCTGCGGTAAAGTATACGATGAGCGCCTTCTCCCCTTTATCCTTCAGCTCTGTAAATTTCCTATCTATATTATTCATTTTAGTTCAAAGAGCGTTTTCAATTGATGCGACTTCCGCCACATCCTTGTCGCCCCTGCCGGAAAGGCATACTATCACAACGTCGTCTTTTTTGAATTTCCTTTTGTTTTTGATCAACCAGCCGATTGCATGAGAGGATTCAAGCGCGGGGATAATCCCTTCTGTCTCGCTAAGCATGTGAAATCCTTCCAGCGCATCTTTGTCATCAGCGGAGACATACTCCGCCCTGCCTGTCTCCTTATAAAAGGAATGTTCGGGGCCTACCCCAGGATAGTCAAGCCCTGCGGAAACCGAATGGGTGGGTATAATCTGTCCGTACTTGTCCTGCAGAACATATGAAAAGCTTCCGTGCAGAACGCCTTTTTCTCCCTTTATAAGCGTGGCTGAATGTTTATCCGTATTTACGCCCTCTCCGCCAGCTTCAACTCCTATAAATCTGACTCTTGAATCTTT
>CAZAMK010000029.1:6763-8492 GCA_964486345.1 uncultured bacterium | reverse complement strand
ATGCTGTTGCTTCCGCCTCCAACGCAGGCAATCAGATAATCGGGAAGGCGTTGCTCTTTATGCAATACCTGCCTTCTGGACTCCCGCCCGATGACGGACTGGAAATCCCTGACTATCTCCGGATAGGGATGGGGACCTACGACAGAGCCGATGACATAATGCGTATTTCCGAAGTTGGCTATCCAATCCCTCATCGCCTCATTAATGGCATCCTTAAGAGTCTTACTGCCTGATTTTACGGAAATAACCTCGGAACCGAGAAGCTTCATCCGGTATACGTTCAGTTTCTGCCTTTCGCAGTCAACCTCTCCCATGTATACGCGGCATTTCATTTTAAAGAGGGCCGCCGCCGTGGCAGTGGCTACTCCGTGCTGGCCCGCTCCTGTTTCCGCGATTATGCGTTTCTTGCCCATCATTTTGGCAAGCAGAACCTGCCCGAGAGTGTTGTTAATCTTATGGGCTCCGGTGAATGCAAGGTCTTCGCGCTTCAGGTAAACCCTGCATCCTGTAATCCTGCTTAAATTTTCCGCAAGATAAAGAGGGGTCGGCCTTCCGGCATATTCAGATAGGAGATACGAAAGTTCTTTTCTGTAATTTCCTTGCTTTGAAATAAGATTGTATTTCCTTTTAAGCTCCTCAAGAGGCGGCATAAGAGTCTCTGGGGCGAATATTCCTCCGAACTCTCCGTATTTTCCCCGTTTATCAGGCAGTTTCTTATCCATTTTTTATGTTCTCTATCAACCGGAGCATCTTCTTCCTGTCTTTCTTCCCGGGATAAATTTCAACACCGGATGCAACATCAATTCCGTACGGTTTAAACCTTTTCAGCACCTCTGCGGCATTGTCAGGAGTTATACCCCCTGCAAGGAAAATCCTGTTCCACGGCAGGGCTGTATTCTCAAGAAAAATATTGTCAATCTTTTCGCCTGTTCCGCCCTTAGCTTTTTCGGCATATGCGTCAAGCAGGAAGAAATCAGGGTTATATGTTTCTATGCCGCGCGACAACATATCTGCATCTTTTACCCGTATGCCCTTGATAATCATCTTCCCCTGCAGTTTTTTCCGCACCTTATCAACGAATTCTGCAGATTCTTCTCCGTGAAGCTGGACTCCTGAAAGATTCAGGGAGGTTACGGTTTCAAGAAGAGTTTCTTCATCAGGATTTACGAAAACTCCGATAACTGTTATGTCATGGGGCAGTCCTGCCAGAAGGTTTTCAGCCGTTGAAAACGGAACATACCGCAGGCTTCCCGCATAAAAATTAACCCCTATGATTCTAACTCCCAGAGCCAGAGCATCCTCTATATCTTCCCTGACAGTAAAACCGCAGATCTTTACCCTTACCATATGGGATTTACAGTTCACACTCAAAATCGGGCAGTTCCGCCAGCGCGGCTTTTATTTTCGCTTCGGGATAATCATAATCCTCAAGCTTACCTTCAAAATAGGCCTGGTAAGAAGCAAGGTCAAAATGGCCGTGTCCCGAATGGTTGTAAACTATAACCTTGCCTTCGGGCGCATCCTTCGCTTCCTGTATTGCCGCTCTTATGGCATGAGACGTTTCCGGAGCCGGCAAAAATCCTTCCGTCTGCGCAAAAAGCACGGCCGACTCAAAACATTCCTTCTGATAGTAGGAAACGGCCTCAACCATCTTATTTTCCAGCAGATGGCATACGAGAGGAGCCGCGCCGTGATACCTCAACCCTCCGGCATGTATTCCGGGCGGGAT
>CAZAMK010000029.1:0-6753 GCA_964486345.1 uncultured bacterium | reverse complement strand
TTCTTCATCATATGATGAAGGTATGCCCGAGAGTAAACATCTTAAGCAGAGGCGTTGTGCATGCCGTATCTCCAAAATCATATTTATACAGCCCCTTGGTCAACGTGGGACACGCCTTGGGTTCAACGGCTACAAACCGCACCTTGTCCCCCTTAAGCTTATCCGGCACAAAAGGCACCACAAACCCGCCGAAATTGCTTCCTCCTCCGACGCATCCGATAAGTACATCCGGCTTTTCTCCCGCAAGCTCCAGCTGTTTCTTGGTCTCCAGACCCACTATCGTCTGGTGAAGTATTACATGGTTAAGAACACTTCCAAGCGAATACTTGGTATCCTCGCGGCCGGCGGCGTCCTCAATAGCTTCGGATATGGCAATACCAAGGCTTCCCGGACAAACAGGGTCGTCCTTCAATACTCTCCTGCCGAAGTTTGTCTGTTCGGAAGGAGACGAATACATAGTTGCCCCCCATGTCTGGCACATCATTTTCCTGTACGGTTTTTGCTCATAGGACACCTTCACCATGTATATGACGCATTCAATATTAAACATTTTACAGGAGAAAGCGAGGGCGCTTCCCCACTGCCCCGCACCTGTTTCAGTTGCAATCCTCTTTACGCCCTCCGCCTTATTATAATAAGCCTGCGCAATGGCCGTATTCGGCTTATGCGACCCCGGAGGCGAAACCGACTCATCCTTAAAGTAAATACGCGCCTTGGTTTTTATCGCCTTTTCAAGATTTTTCGCCCGCCGAAGAGGCGTCGGCCGGTACAACCTGTAAATATCTGCAACAGGGTCCGGAATTTCTATCCATCTGTCGGGAGACATCTCCTGCTGTATCAGGGCCATGGGAAATATTGGCGCCAGGTCCTCCGGCTTAATCGGCTTCTTTGTCCCGGGATGTATGACGGGAGGCATGGGCTTCGGCAAATCAGGCAGAACGTTGTACCATCTTTGAGGCATTTCCTTTTCTGACAACATTATCTTTGTATCCATTATCCCTCCTAAACGCTTTTGGCGTATAGCGTGGAGCGTTTAGAAAAAAACATTTAGTTTAATACCTTTCCTATACGCTTTGCGCTATACCCTATACGCTTCTTTTACAACAGTTCTTTTAATTTTTTACAGACATCCCCGCTTTTCAGAAGGGATTCCCCAATAAGTGCTCCTTTTAACCCGGCATCTTTCAACCGCTCAATGTCTTCACGGGTCTTTATGCCGCTTTCACTTATTGCAACTATTTTATCCTCCGGAACGAATTTAATCAAATCCAGCGTCGTTTTCAGGTCAGTCTTCAACGTGTCAAGATTCCTGTTGTTTATCCCGAGAATGGATTTATCCCAGTTCTTCACCAATCTCAACGCCCTTTCAAGCTCCTGCTTCGTATGAATTTCCACAACTGTTTCAACCATTAGCTTTTCAGCCGTATTTAAGAGATGCAGAAAATCCTTATCAGAAAGAATTCTTAATATCAGCAGTACGGCATCCGCACCGGAAGCTCTTCCTTTGTAAATTTGAAACGAATCAATTACGAAGTCTTTCATCAACAGCGGTATATCTACGCATTCTCTCACAACCTTCAAGTCCTCCACACTACCTTTGAATAACGGCTCGCATGTAAGAACGGATATCCCTGAAACATTCATGGACCTGTAAGCAATGGCGGTATTCTTAACATCAAGATTCTTCTGTATGTTTCCGGCGGAAGGAGACGCTCTCTTTATTTCGGCTATTACTCCAAATCCATTCTCCAATATTTTTTTCTTCAGGCTGAACGTTTTTCTTAAGGGAGTTTTTACATCAAATGTTTCAGGCGGGGTTTTCTTTTTTTCTTCAGAGACAAGTTTCTTCTTCTCTTCAATTATCGTTTGCAGAATCATTTTTTACCCCGAACCGAAGATTTTTGTCATTGCGAGCGCTTTTTGCGCGGCAATCTCAATCTTACTCTAAACCCTCCAAATGAGGGGTTTTGATTCACCGCTCGCTCTTTAACTCATTGATGAACTTTTCCGCCACATCCTTCATTTCAGGAAAAGATTCCCTGATTTTTTCCCATTCCTTCAGCTCCCCTTCCTTCATCCCCAGTTTCCTATAGATGTGCGCCTTTAGATGCAGCAGATGAAAAGAGTGAGGATATTTCTCGCCGTCTTCAAGCAATGACAGCGCTTTTTCATAATTTCCCGTCCGGAAATAATGCATTGCAAGCTCCATATACAGGGTTGAATTTCCGGGGTTCTTTTCTATCCCTTCCTCGGCAAATTTTAACGCATACTCAATAACTTTCTTTTTCTCTTTTTCCGAAAGCGACGGCGCAACAGCATTTATAAGAAACCAGCTTCCGAGCGCCCATGCATGAACTTCACAGGGTTTAATGGTTGTTATGAGTTGCAAAACCGGAAAAACTTTCTTGTAATCGCCTTTATGCCAGAATTCATCAACGTTGAGGTAGAGCATGTCAACTATACCTTCGGTAAGATTGGGAAAGGAGCACAAATCAAGCGCCGCCTGCTGGGAAAGAACAATATCTTCTCCCTTTGCGGGAAAGACCGCAAGGATAGCCAGCATAACCGCGATTACAAGGTTTTTCATTTATTGACGGCATCCAGTAACTTGTTAAATTTTGTGACGCATATCTGCTTTTCAAGCGTACCGGCGGCAATGGATATCCCTTTCTTGATGTCTGACGCGAAGCCGGCGGCTTTCAGGAGAAACGCGGTATTCAGCAGAACCACATCCCTCTTTGCGCCTTTTTCCTTGCCGGTTATTATATCCATCAATATTTGTGCGTTTGTTTTGACATCTCCGCCTTCAATGTCCGCAATGGAGCATTTCCTAAATCCGAAGTCCTGCGGATAGATTTCAAATTCCCGTATCCTCCTGCCTGACATTTCCGCCATATACGTTCTGCCGGTGAGAGATATTTCGTCAAGCCCGTCCTCGGAATGGAATACGTAACCTTCAATTCCCATGGATTGAAAAACAGGGGGGATAATCTTAAGAAGGTTATAATCGCTGACTCCCATTATCTGAACTCCGGAATGCGCTGGGTTGCAAAGCGGCCCTATGATATTGAATATTGTCCTGAATCCAAGTTCCTTTCTTACCGGCATTACATTCTTCATCGCCTTGTGGTAAAAGGGGGCGAAAAGAAAGGCAAAACCGTAATTATTTAATAAATATTCACTCTTTGACGGTTCAAGGTCTATTTTGTATCCGACGGATTCCAAAACGTCAGCACTGCCGCACCTGCTGGTAACTGACCGGTTTCCGTGCTTTGCCACGGTCAAACCGCACGCAAAACCGAGTATTGCGGTACAGGTGGATATGTTGAAGGTTCCGGAGTTGTCGCCTCCCGTTCCGCAGGTATCGCAGACAGTTTTTCCTCTGCCAGCAGTTATTCTTACCGCCTTGTCTCTTAAAAGCTTCGCGGCTCCCGCAATTTCAGTCGGCTGTTCTCCCTTCATCTTTAAAAGAGTAAGAAAGGCGGCCGCCTGCACCGAAGAGACTTTTTCTTCCATGATTTCGCCGAAAACGGCATAGCTCTCCTCCTCGGTCAGCGCTTTTTTCTCAAACAGTTTATTGAATATGTTTTTATCCACTGGAAACTCCTCCGTTGCTTTTGAACCGACTTTTCTATTCTAAAGCATCCCTGCCCTGATGTCAAAATGCCGCATTCAGCTTTATATGAAATTTTGATTCCCATACGTTCTTACGTCAGTTTTTTCATTTCTGCGAATGGAGAAAGCACGTCAGATATTCAGGTTTTTCTTGGATGAGGCGGCTTTTTCACATTGCTCAAGGACGGCTATGACCCTTCGCGCCTGTTCCGGCTTTACAATCAGTTCTTCGCCCAACAACAGGTGGTCGGCTATATTCCTGTAATAACTCGCCCATGTTTCTCCGGTGTCAGCAATCTTAACAGTGCCTTCATGCCGGAACTCCGGATGAGTAACTTACCAGTTTTATTTCATTGCCTGCCGTTTCAAGAGCTCCTTTTGTCCCTAAAATGCGCCATTTTGGCAGGGGCACTGCACTGATGTTGGAATGTACAAAATCCGCGGTAACTCCGTTTTCAAACTTAATGTATACCTGTCCGTAATCTTCGTTTGTAACCGAGTTCCAGACAAGTTTTTTGAGCTCTCCTGTAATATCGCTCACCTTTGAGTCAACCAGATTCAAAACATGGTCTATAAAATGGGTGCCCCAGTTATACATTATACCGCCGCTTATTTTTTTGTCGGAACGCCAGGCGCATACCGGTTGGGCATAGCTCTCTGACGCGCATTCAATGAGGAGTTTTGATTTGGATGCGTCGTGATTCTGTAAATGGCACATTTCGTCAAAAACGGAAAAATCAGGCATCCGTGCGGTTACATAATGTGATTTATCAACTGCCGACAATTTAAATTCATAATGCGCCGGGTGTAAAAGAAACTTCCCGTTGAGCATTTCCACATATGCACGGCTGTCTCTGAAGGTATCGGCAGCCGAATGTATGCCGACAAATCCACCGCCGTTCTTCACAAATTTCAGCAACCCTTTTTCTCTCTCTGCGGTCAGGCCGTCTTTAAATCCCGTCATGTACAGCGCCACGGCATCATATCCGCTTTCCGGAAGGGATCTAAGAGCGTCCATATCAAAAGTCATGTCAACGGTAAACCGTCCGTCCGCCTTAAAAATCTCCGACATTTTATTCCCAGCCCATTCCGTGGGATGATACTCCGGACCGCCGTAAAAATACAGTATTTTCTTTTTCATTTTGTGTTCTCTCTCTTTTTGTGGGAAAGGTCTCCTGACCTTGAGAACCATCGGTATCAGGAGATACCTCCCACAATGTTAATCTTGCAAAATAAAGCGGCTTAAATAATTGAATGAATTTATCAGTCCTTCATCCTCCATTTCATTGCCGTAGACACGGTCATGCCAGCCTTCTATGTTAAGGTCGTTTTTATACCCCTGCCTGTGCAGTTCCTTTATGCAGAGCCCCCAGTCGGTATCGCCCAAACCGGCAAAGCAATGCTCAACAGCACCTTTGTACCAGATGCCGTATCGTGCAATTATATCTTTATTCACGTGCGCATCCTTGGCATGCACATGATAAACCCTTTTCCCAAACTTCCGCAGATTGGCGACAGGATCTATGAACTGGCATATGAGATGGCTCGGGTCCCACTCCAGGCCTATGGCGTCTGAAGGAACTTCATTGAAAGCGATCTCCCACATCTCCGGCGTGGACATAAAATTGTTCCCGTTGCAGGGCGTATGAAATTTTCCCATGGGGCAGTGTTCAAAGGCAATTTTCACATTTTTATCTTCAGCAAATCCGGCATGTTCGCTCCATATCTCTTTATACTTCGGAAGACTTTCTATGAGGTCTTTGCCCATTATCCTTCCGGAAAACCCCGCAACTACAGGGACTCCGATTTTTTCGGCGAGAAGAATAACGTTTCTCACGTATTTTTTGTCTTCATCCGCCTCTTTCGCATCCATGTGGTTTATATAAAACCCTGCAAGGCACGATATTCTTATGCCGTTCTCGTCATAGCAGTCTTTTAATTCCTTTGCTTTGCTCTCCCATCCGCTGTTGCCGGGACAGAAAGCGTTTCCCGGCGAAACCCGCAGTTCACAGGATTTGAAGCCAACTTTTTTTGCAAAGTCAATTCTCTCTTTATCAAACTCCATCATAAACCCTATCCTCATTGTGTTTCTCCCTGACTGTTTTATCATTCCTGCACGTTTAAGGCAGGGATCCATTTTCAATCTTATCAGTTTGTCAGAATATCATAATACGGTTATAATAAATGTCAAATTATTTTATTACAATGTACGCAGGCTAAAGCGTGCCCTTCGAAGCCTTGGCGCAGGAGGGACCTGCGGCTACCAAAAGACAATGATTAAACAGGAGCGAATAATGGACTGGCAGGAATTTAAGATAAAAAACGGCATAAGGGTAATCTATAAACACATCCCCGAATTCCATTCGGTGTCGGCCGGAATATGGATAAAAACGGGAAGCAGGTTTGAAAAACCCGACATTTCCGGGATATCCCATTTTTTGGAACACCTGCTCTTTAAAGGAACAAAAAAGAGAAATTATAAACAGATTAAGGAAGCCATAGAAGGCGTCGGCGGAACATTCAACGGCTTCACCTCGGAAGAAGCGACCTGCTACTGGATAAAGATACTCGGCAAATACCTTGACTTGAGCATAGATGTGCTTGCGGACATGATTCAGAATCCTCTTTTGAAAAGAGCCGATATTGAAAAGGAGCGAAAGGTAATAATAGAAGAAATCAACATGTACAAGGATATACCCGCAAAATACGTGTTTGAACTTTTTGACGGGACGCTCTACGGGAAACACCCCCTCGGCCAATCCATAGCGGGTACAGTTGAGAGCGTAAGCGGTATAAACAGAAGGAGCATATCGGAATATTTGAAGGGTTTTTATACGGCAGATAATATTGTCGTGAGCATATCGGGGAACATATCTGAAAAAGAGATGAGAAAATCGGTTGAACGGCATCTTTCCTCCGTGAATAAAAAAGAAAAGAATGAATATGCGCCGTGGGATAAAAAAACAGCAGATAACAAGATAAAAATTCTCAAGAAGAAGACGGAGCAGACACATATAGCAATGGGAGGGCTTGCCCCGTGCAGGTTTGACGAGAAGAGGTACGCTCTTGTAGTTCTAAACACGATACTGGGCGGGAATATGAGCAGCCGCCTTTTTAACAGGATACGCGAGCAAATGG
>CAZAMK010000028.1:0-10588 GCA_964486345.1 uncultured bacterium | reverse complement strand
AATAAGGGCAGTAAAATTGAAGCGCTTCTCTTTGCCCTTGCGGTCGCAGTCGGTCTCACTCCCGAGATGCTCCCCATGCTCGTTGCGATTAATCTTTCCAAAGGCGCAATTGCCATGTCAAAAAAAGACGTTATAGTTAAACGTCTTAATTCCATTCAAAACCTTGGCGCAATGAATGTGCTTTGCACTGATAAAACAGGAACTCTGACATTAGACAGAATTATTCTGGAAAAGCACTGCGATGTCGTGTGCAGGGAAAATGATGATGTTTTGCAATTAGCATACATAAACAGTTTTTATCAAACCGGACTTAAAAATATCTTGGACAGGGCAATTCTAAAACATCAAAAGTTGGTGATGAAACAATACAGGAAGGTTGATGAAATACCTTTTGATTTTTCACGCAAACTGATGTCAATAGTCATTGAGAATGAAGGTAAACACAGAATTATCGTTAAGGGCGCTCCTGAAGAAATATACGGGCGATGTTCTAAGTTTGAACTTGATGGAGATATGCTTGAAATGGATGCCGGTCGGTTGTTGCTTATTGAACTTCAAAAGGAATACAACAATTTAAGCGCCGAAGGTTTCAGGGTATTGGCCATCGCTTATAGGGATTTTGACCTGCCCAGGGATAGATACACCAAAGATGATGAGCAGGATTTAATTCTTAAAGGATATGTAGCTTTCCTTGACCCCCCCAAACCTTCTGCCAGAAAAACAATTGAGACATTAAAAAGTTTCGGCATAGATTTTAAGGTATTAACTGGAGACAATGAATTAGTCACGAAAAAAATATGCAGTGAGGTCGGTCTGGATATTAAAGGATTCGCCACCGGCGAGCAGGTTGAAAAAGCAAGTGATAAGGATTTGTCTGAATTGGTGGAGACTATAACAGTATTTGCCCGGCTCTCACCGCTTCAAAAAGAGAGAGTTATCCATTCACTGCGTGAGAATAAGCACATCGTAGGATATCTCGGTGACGGCATCAATGATGCTCCGGCGCTTAAAGCCGCCGATGTAGGCATTTCAGTCAATAATGCGATTGACATTGCCAAGGAAACTGCCGATATTATTCTTCTGAAGAAAAGCCTTCTTGTGCTTGCTGACGGCGTCGTTGAGGGAAGAAAAACATTCGGCAATATTCTTAAATACATTAAAATGAGTTCAAGTTCAAATTTTGGCAATATGTTCAGCATGACCGGTGCGAGCCTCTTTCTGCCGTTCATTCCCATGCTTCCAATACAGATATTGTTGAATAATCTTCTTTACGATATTTCACAGATAGCCTTGCCATCAGATGAAGTTGATAAAGAATACCTGATTAAATCAAGACCGTGGAATGTCGGTTACATAAAAAAATTCATGCTTTTCATAGGTCCGATAAGTTCAATTTTTGATTTTGCAACGTTTGGCGTCCTCTGGTTTATCTTCCATGCTAAACAACCTTTGTTCAACACAGGATGGTTTTTAGAGTCTCTTTGCACGCAAACGCTTGTTATTCATATAATCCGTACCGGCAAGATTCCCTTTATAGAAAGCAAGCCGAGTCAATTTTTGATATTTACATCCGTTTATATCGTTACTATAGGACTTATCCTTCCTTTTATCCCGCTCGGAAAATATTTTGGTTTTGTCCAGCCTCCACCGCTTTATTTCCTCGCGCTGTTTATCATAGTTGCTCTTTATCTATGCTTAGTTCAGGCTGTGAAAAGTTGGTTTATAAAACGTTATGGCTATGAATAAAAAAATCTATATCAAGACATACGGGTGCCAGATGAATTTCTATGATTCTGAAAAAATAAAAGCGCTGCTCGTGAAAAACGGATACGGCTTGGCAGATTCTCCGGAAGAGGCTGATTTTATCGCCGTTAATACCTGCAGTGTAAGGAAACATGCCGAAGACAGGGCACTGGCATTTTTGAGTACGCTTACGCCGTTGAGAAAAAAAGGCGCCCGCCTCTGCATTTTCGGCTGCACCGCCAACCTCTACGGGGAAAGCATACTGAAAAAGCATCCCTTTATTGATATTGTATGCGGCGCCAACAATTATAACGACCTTCCGGAAATACTCGGCAAAGCGAAAAGAAGAGTATTTTTTACCGGAGACAATAAAAAACCGTTTATAGCAGAGCCGCTTATTATGAATGGAAGCATCTCCGCTTTTGTAACGGTAACCAAAGGATGCGAAAACTTCTGTTCTTACTGCGTGGTGCCGTTTACCAGAGGAAAATTAGCAAGCAAAAATCCCGAAGACATATACAGAGAGATTGAATCTCTGGCGGAACAAGGGGTTAAGGAGATTATTCTGCTGGGACAGAACGTTAATGAGTACGGAAAAGATACAGGGGCACGGTTTACGAAGTTGCTTGAGAGGATAAACGATGTTAACGGAATACTCCGTATCTGGTTTTTAACCTCCCATCCGAAGGATATTCCGGACGAACTACTCATATCGTTCAAGAATCTGCCTAAACTTTACAGGCATCTGCACCTCCCACTGCAGTCAGGTTCTGACAGAATACTTAAACTCATGAACAGAAGATACACCTTCGCAAGATATCTTGAAATCATTAAAAAGGCGCGTGATATCACCCCTGATATTACTATAACCTCGGATATCATAACCGGTTTCCCGTCAGAAACGGAAAAAGATTTTGAGGACACATGTTCAGCGATAAAGAATATTGAATTTGACGACATGTTCATATTCAAATATTCGGCCAGGCCCGGCACGGCGGCTTCAGCGATGGATGATGATGTAACGCAGAAAGAAAAGGAGCGGAGGCATCGCATTATACTGGACTTTCAGGAAGAGATATCCCTTAAACGGAACATTCGTTTCAAAGGGAAAACTGAAAGTGTTTTTGTAGTCAAGCCGAGCACCAAAAGGAAAGGATGCTTCCTTGGCAGGAGCGAGGGGAATAAATCCGTTGTCTTTAGTTCTACGCATTCCACGCCCGGGACAATTGAAAACGTAGTGTTCAATTCTGCCGACCGACGTTATCTTTTCGGGGAATCCTGTGGTGAAAGTAAGAAATAAAGATTATTGTAGCGAAGCTTAATATAAAACAAAGAATAATCTTATCTGTTTCTACGGTCTCACCCAAACGCATCCCTTCTTCAATAACTTCAAGAGTTTCAGCGTGAATGTCCCTGTCTCCGTAATGCTGGGGACATTGGATGCTATAAGTTCCTGTAACTTCTATTATATCTCCCTTAATCCTATATCTGCCAAGATTTTTGATTTTATCTTTAAGTTCTCTGTTGAGAACAATACCTATAAAAAAATCGCCGTCTTTTATGTTTACCCAGAAAGTTTCCTCGTCACCCATAATATCGCCTATGGCTTCTCCCTTGACCGTAACTTCATGTCCTTCCTGCCCTGATTTTTCTTCAATAAGCTCCCTGACTGAAATAATTTTTGAGGCAGATGCTTTATAGGGCAGCAATAAGAAACATAAAAGAATCAGTATATATTTCGTTTTCATTTTTTCTCTTTACTTTCCACTATTCACTATCAACTCTCCACTTGTCTTTCACTGGGGGCTTCTTAAAGAAAGTATAAATTTAACCATCACGAAAACAGATATAAATTCCAAACGTCCCAGCCACATCTCTAAAATATACACAATCTTAAGTGTGTCGGGCATCATGGGCGAGGTAATTCCCATTGAGAGTCCCACGTTTGCCGTTGCCGAAACGGATTCAAACAGCGATGACAGGAAGGTATATCCGTAAAAACTGCCTATTAACCCTCCGGCAAGATAAACGGTCACATATAAAAGAATTATGATTGCAGCCATTTTTATGTGATTATCCTGAACCGTTATATCTTTTATGTGATGGAATCTTTCAACTATAACGGCGGATTCAGGAGATGTAAGAACCCTGACTTCTTTTTTTATCCCTTTGAAAAACAGCCCTACTCTCAAAATTTTAATTCCGCCGGCCGTTGAGGATGAACTGCCGCCTAAACCCATTGCTATGATTATTCCCATAAGTGCCAGCGGAGACCAGTAATGCAGAAAATCCTGGACGTATATATTTGAATAACCGACGCCAGTATGAGCTGAAATCAGTTGATAAAACGTTGTGCGAAAAAAAGATATATACGATACGAACGGAAAATGTCTTATAAATCCTGCACATATAAGGGCAAATAACCCCAGTATACTGAACATATAAATCTTGAGTTCAAAATTTCTTATAAGTTCTCTCGGTCGGCCTGTCCAAACTGCGTAATGTACTCCGAAATTAATGGCGCCGAGCAGGAATATCATGCCTGTGACTATTTCTACGGCAGGACTGTGATAATATAGGATATTCTGTGACTGCACGGCAAATCCTGCAGTATCCCATCCGGCCATAAAGAGACAGATTGAATGGAACAGTGCTCTTCCGGCTGAAACATTGCGCAGGATGTTTATAATGAAGAGGATTGAAGTCCCTATAACAAGATAGGTCAAACTCACAAACCATATAAACCTTGCCGTCTGAATCATATTAGGCATAATTTTCTCTTCCCGCGCCTCTCCCACATATACCTTAAATGCATTTCCTCCTTTTACAAAAAGAGTAAGTGCAACGAGAATTATCCCCTGGCCGCCTATAAAGCACATAAAATGCCGCCAGAAATTGTAGGCGTAAGCCATATGGTCAACATTATTAGCCAGAGACAGGCCTGTTGTGGCAAAAGCGCTCATAGCCTCAAATAATGAATCCAGATAACTGTTATAATGCCCTGAAAGGAACAAAGGTATTGCGCCGAGGAACATTGCTATAATCCATGATACAGAGACAAGACTCATCCCCTGCCGCCAGTTCAGGTCTTTTTCTTCATTAAACTTCACAAGTAAGAGGTTACCTATAAAAATACAGAGGATAGATGACAGGATAAAATCTATTGATGGTGCCCATTCGCGGTTTACAATGCCGACCAGAACAGGCATAAGCATTACTATGCCCATACCATATATCAATTTCCCCAGATAATGCAAAATGGAATTAACGTCCTCTCGGGAAAAGTAGGGTATCATTTTTTAGTAATGGCCAGGTAAAATAAAAAACAGATTATTGCGGCGGCAGAAAAAGCAATGAACGGATATATTAACTCTATAGTTATGCCTATAATCCATTTGTAAGCAATTTTAAAATACTTGATGAGCCGCTCCATTACTTATCCTTCACCTCTCCAATAAGCGTTTTAAAAAGAAGCGATTCGTTCTCAACTTTTGTCATTGCGATAACCTCATCTTTTTCCTTGAGAACAGAATTGTTGCGCGGAATCATTATCTCTCCGTTTCTTATGATGGCGACAAGAACGGAATCTTCCGGAAGTTCTATACTGCCGACAGCCGTGTTTATGACTGGAGAGGTTTCGGGAAGGTCAACCCGTACTATTGACAGGTTTCCGCGCTTGAAGGTAAAAAGGGTTATGAAGTCATCCCAGCTAACCTCATCCTCTATAACCTTTGCTATAATTGCAGTACTGCCTATGGCGACATCCACGCCAAGCTGGTAAAATATTTTCTCGTTTTTCGGATCGTTGACCTTCGCCACCGTTCTTTTTACATGAAAGATATCCTTTGCAATCTGGCAGATAACGAGGTTGTCCACGTCACTGCCCGTCACAGCCGCAACGATATCCGCCTTGTTTATCCCAGCTTGTTTGAGTATGTTTGTATCGCATCCGTCCCCGCCCATAACAAGAATATTTATTTTTCCGGCAAGTTTTTTCCCTATATCAGGGTCTTTTTCAATTAGCGTAACGTAATTGCTCGCGCTTAAACGCTCCGCAAGGTTATACCCTACGTTCCCTCCGCCGACTATTATTATGTTCATGATAGCTTCAACGCCTTTTTCACTTTTCTGATAGAGGAAAGCTTAACAACACCGACAATTATATCCCCTTTCTCAAATGTAGTTTTTTCCTCGGGAATAACGGGCTCCTGCCCTCTCACGACGGTAATGACCTGAAACTCACCCGGCATATTCAAATCCTTGACTGTCTTTCCCGAATAATAGCCGTTATCTTTTATTTCCAGCAGGCTGACCTTATTGCTTTCAAACATGTACGTGGTGAAATTCCGTTCAATAATTTTCTCCCTTAAAAGTGTTGCGAAGATGGAGGTGCTGTTTACCGGATCCACTCCAAGATTCCTGTAAACCTCGGCTTTCCCGATGTCAGATACACGCGCTACAACCTTGGGGACGTTGAAAACCTTCTTTGATATCTGGGCAATCACTATATTAGTATTGTCGTTGCTTGTGGTTACCGCCACCGCATCCGCCTTTTCTATTCCGGCATCCTTTAGTACGTCCGTATCAAGGGCGTCTCCCGCGAGAGAGAACCCGTTGAAATTTTCTCCGACCTTTGAAAAATTCGCCGCTTCTTTATCTATCACAACCACATTATGGTCGTCCTGAAGCAGATTTGCCAGATAAGAACCTATTTTCCCGCATCCGACGATTATTATGTACATGGTATTAAGTCAAAGCGCAAAAGTCAAAACTAAAAAGTCAAAACTCAAAAGTCAAAACTGAATTTTCTGTATATTATACTCTTTTATCCAAGAATTTTCCACCTCGTACGGCCTCCCGGCGAAAAAACACGGATGTCTCCGCTAAGTTTTTCAGCAGTCACCGCTCTCTCAACGGCGCAAACGGCCTTATGTGTATTCATGCGATCGGTAAAAAAAACCACCGAAGGACCTGCTCCGCTAAGACATGCGCCGATTATATAAGGCGACATTTTACGGGTAAGAAAACCTTTAAGATAAGATATAAGCTTTTCCCTGTACGGCTGATGAAGCTTATCGCGCAGTCCGTACTTCAAAAGATTAAGGTCTTTCGTTATAAATGCCGCGCACAACAGTCCGTAACCGGACATGCTGTATACCGCGTCGGAGAGAGGAACCTTTTTCGGCAGTATATCCCGCGCCGACTTTGTGGATAATCCTTCATGGGGAATAAAGGCTATTACTGTGAGTTGTTCGGGAGGGGGGAAGGCAACTATCGGACTTCCTTCAGGGCCGCCTATTGCAAAACCTCCGTAAAGAGAAGCCGCAAGGTTGTCAACGTGCCCTTCAAAAGGGAGTGATATCTTAAGAACTTCAGCCTTATTTAATTTTCTTTCTGCGAATATCAGCCCAGATATAACTCCGGCAAGCACTACCGTTGCACTGCTACCGAGACCCCTCCTGAATGGTATTCTGTTAATCAGCTCTATCTCAACGGGAAAACTGTTTTTCCCGGACCATTTCAGAGCCGCCGAAAATGCACGACAAAAAAGGGCAAGCACCTTTTTTGAAGATACCGAAAGGCATTTTTCGGAAAAACTTATCTCCGTTCTTCTCGCCCTTTCAATAGTAAATTCATTATAGAATTTCAGACTCAAAGCCGCGCAGTCAAATCCGCTTCCCACGTTTCCTATGCTGGCAGGAACCTTAACGTGCACTTTTCCAATCATTACCCCTCCCTGCCTAAAAATTTATTGATAAACGTATTATCCTCAACCAATCCATAGATCCCGCCGGCGCATGCGTCTTCGTCAAAGCTCTCAACGCTGTCCGGCTCCATAAGCGGGTTGTATATAATGAAAGGCGCCGGTTCCGGAGAGTGCGCTTTAGTAGAAACGGGAGTATAGTGGTCGGGAAGAAAAGCCATAGCGGTATTGGAAAGGTCAATACCTTTTAAAATAGTCCCGACAAGTCTCTGGTCTATATCCTCTATGCACTTTAATTTTAAGCGTGCATTTCCCTCATGGCCGGCTTCGTCCGGCGCCTCAACGCGTACGTAAACAAGATCATGCTTTTCAAGCGCCTTTATGCACCCTTCGGCTTTGCCTTCGTAGTTTGTGTTATAAAGGCCAGTTGCCCCCTGTACATTTATAATGTCAAAGCCTGCGTACAGCCCGAGCCCCTTTATCAGGTCAACGGCGGATATGACAGCTCCTTTAATGCCGAATCTTTCCTGAAACGTTTTCATGGCGGGTTTTTTGCCAGGCGACCAGGGCCAGAGCATGTTTGCCATGTCTTTTCCTGTCTTCGCCCTTGCTTTATTGACCGGATGTTCTTCCATGATACGCGCCGAATCAGTTATAATTTTATTCAGGAGTTCAACAGTTTCTTTTGCCTTTTCATTCTTTGCTTTTACAAGAAGTTTTTTATATGAGATCCCCGTATAATCATGAGGAGGATAACATTCCACATCCGGAGAAAAACCGCCTTTTAAAACAAGAAGATGCCTGTAGCTTACCCCGGGATGGAAAACTATGCTGTCGGACCCGAGTTTCTCATTTGCATATGCAATAAGTATAGACGCTTCTTCCGATGAGATGTGTCCGGCAGAATGATTTTTTATCTTTCCGTCATCCGATACGCATATCGTATTGCACCTGAAAGCAACATCCGCACCGTCCAGAGAAACGTTCATTGCGGCCGCTTCAAGAACTCCTCTTCCGTGAAAATGCTCCAGAGGGTCATATCCGAGAATGGCAAGGTTGGCTACAGCCGAACCTGTGGAAAAATTCAGCGGTATAGTCTTGAAAAGCCCGCACCGGGATTTCTTTGCAAGGCCGTCTATATTTTCTTTTATTGCCGCCTGCAGGGGCGTCTTGCCCCCAAATTCTTCCAGCGGCCTGTCTGCGGCGCCGTCCAGTATCACAATTATGTATTTCATGGAAGTCTCAACAATCATCCCGGGAATTTTTTTATGATAAGTCTTTTGAATTCCCCGTAATCGCTTTCCATCGTAACAAAATCCTCACGCAATGAGTCAAGTCCCATCAGAGAGGCAGGCATAGGCGGTTCAATATTAAGCAGAGCCCTTATTTTTTCGGGGAACTTGGCAGGATCTGCAGTTTCTACGCATACAATGGGCGAAGAACAGTTATCCTTTTCCGCCGCCTTTATTCCTACCGCGCCGTGAGGTTCTGTCAGTATCCCGTGGTTTTTAAAATATGCCGTTATCGTTTTATCAACCTCTGTTTCAGTTACGGAATACGCAGTAAAATCTTTTCTCATCTTTTCAATATCGGGCTGTATCTTTAAAACACCCTTTTTAAGCACCGTTCCGCTGTCATCCCTTTCGTCAACCAGCCATCCGCCATAAACATCCATCAGGCGCGCCAAATTACTCGGATGCCCTACGTTCATGGCGTTGGAACTGCATTCTTTTGAAGGTACAACGGGTTTGTATACGCCTGTTTTCAGAAATTCAGGGAATTCATCGTTTTCATTCACTGCCGCAATGAACTTCTTAACGGGCAGTCCCATTTTTTTTGCAAAAACTCCGCCCATAAGATTGCCGAAATTGCCCGAAGGGACGGAAAAAACGACCTCGTCAGTTTTCAGGCGGGAGTATGCGTAAAAATAGTAGACTGCCTGCGGCAGAAGCCGTCCGAAATTTATTGAATTTGCCGAAGTAAGTCCGAGATATTCAAGTGCGCTATCGTTAAAAGCGCGTTTTACAATCGCCTGGCAGTCATCAAACTTTCCTTTTACGGCAACGGGAAAGATGTTGTTTCCCAGAGTTGTCATCTGTTTTCTCTGTCTTTCGGTAACCTCTTTAAGAGGAAAGAGAACGACTACGTTGGTGTTTTTCAGCCCGTGGAAAGCATTTGCCGCGGCCCCTCCCGTATCACCCGAGGTTGCAACCAGAACCGTCAGCTTCCTGTTCTCCCTGCCTGCGTAGTACTGCATGAGTTTTGCCATCATGCGCGCCGCAAAATCCTTAAACGACGCGGTAGGTCCCCTGGTAAGCCAAAGAATATAAAAATTATCACGGACTTTCTGAACGGGAACGTCAAAGTTGTAGGCGGAAACGGCCATTTTTTCAAGAATTGCAGAGTCTATATCCGTACCCAGAAATTTCTTCATTATAATGCATGCGATGTGCGGATAATCCATTTTAGCGAATACGGATATTTCGCCGTCAGCAATTACTGGTATTTCAACGGGCATGTACAATCCGTAATCAGGCGCCTGCCCTTTGAGAAGCACTTCTCCGAAATCAACTTCCGGCGCTTTTCTGTTCGTACTTCTGAATAAGATTTTTCCCATTTTTATTACCCTTTAAATTTGGATTGTATTATAATAACACAAATTCAAACAGTCTGTTAAAAACAAGGAACACTCGTGAAGAAGCAGTCTCGCTTTAAGATGGAGAAAGATTCAACAATAAAAAGGAATATCTGGAGGCCTCTGTCCTCCAATGCTTACGGCGCAAATGCGGTTTTCATTCCGGAATGGGGCGGGAAAACCGCAATAGAATTTATACTGCTTATGACACAGAACTACCCGGAATATAAAACGCATCCCGTTTTGGACATATTCCATAACTACGTTGACGGGCCCGGGAGATTTGATTCAAACTATGAATTCCGCGTAGTCGGCTGGGAAACAGACAACGATTTTAAAAGATGGTCTTTCCTGTACCTGCCCACAGAAAGAAATGATATAAAGGCGGCGGCTGTATTTGCCCCTTCAAAAAACGGAAACATGCGGCTTTTTCTTGACATAACCCTTCGGACGAAGAAAGAGAATGGGAATTCCACCTGTACATCGCTCCCTGCGGAGGTGTTTCA
>CAZAMK010000027.1:10410-10693 GCA_964486345.1 uncultured bacterium | reverse complement strand
CTTGAGGAAAAAGGTGAAGCGAACATACTTGCCAATCCGAGGATAACTGCGTTGAACGACTCTCCTGCGACAATTAAAATAACTAAAAATACGGCGGTGGCTCCAAAAGTCACGGAGACTCCTGAAGCGGGAAGAGTCGTTACGGAATATGAATACAGGGATGTCGGTATAAGTTTAAAGGTGGTTCCGCACATAAATGCCGAAGGGTATATAACACTTGACGTGGAACCTACCGTGAGTTCAGCGGTAAAATCAACGGTTTTCGCTGATGCGGTTGATACCG
>CAZAMK010000027.1:0-10400 GCA_964486345.1 uncultured bacterium | reverse complement strand
CATACTCGGAGATATTTTTCCGTTTCTATTTAGCAGGACGGACGACCAGACGGCGAAGACCGACCTGGTAATATTTCTTACCCCCAGGATTATGACGAATGAGCAGGCAAGTGTGACGGCCCAGGAAGAGAAGAAGCGTCTCGGCCAGGAATAAAATCCCCCCCAGCCCCCCTTTTCCAAAGGGGGGGTAGAAGAGGGAGAATTAAATCTCTCCCCCTTTTTAAAAGGGGGATGAAAGGGGGATTTTAAAATGAAACGAGGTTTTACTTTAGTTGAGGTTTTGATAGCAACGATTATTCTTGCCATCGGACTTATAGGCAGTTCTGCTTTTTATTATGCCAACCGAAGGAATCTTTACACTGCCAGATTAGAAAGATATGCCATGTGGTCTGCCGTTGAAAGAATGGAATATATTAAGGGATGTTCTTATTCCTCTCTTTCGGAAGGAGAGACGGAGGAAGAGGTTACTATCGGCAATTTAACGGGTGAACGGATTACAACTATAGCAGATATGGATGAAGACGGCGTTGCTTTCAAAAGTGTAAATGTCAGGGTGGAATTGGATGAAGGCGGGGAAATTTCTCTTACAACTTACCTGTATAACCTGTAAAATGAAGAATATTATTGGAAAAAGAGGGGTTACGCTTATTGAACTTATGATAGTTCTTGTTATTGCGGCCATAGGATTGTTCGCAATATCCACCCTGCTGTATAATGCCTATAAGGACTGGGTTGCAAGCAAACAGATTAAAGCCTTGCAGGAGGATATGGATATTGCAGCGTTCACCGTTAAATCAATACTGGAAGAGGGGGATGAGTTTTTAATAACGGATATTGTGGAAGACAGTGACCCGGAGACCGGCAGAAGAATCAATGTAAAATATACCGAGGACGAAGCCATTGTCTGGGAGAAAGAGTTTTATAAAGACGGCGGGAAACTTATTATGGCAGATATAAAGAATGATAAGGTGGAAGTTGTCGTGGATACTTTGGATAATATCTATTTTATTGATGCACAGGATGAATACCCTGATTTGACCAATGCCGTGAAGGTTGATATAACAGTTGCCAAATACGGCAGGGTATTTCAGAACGAGTTTCTTGTGCGGCTGAGGAATAGTAAAGAATGAAAAAACACATGGGGAACAATAAGGGTTATCTTCTGCCTATGACGGCCATATTTATCATTATTATGGTCATACTCGGCATGAGTATATTGTACCTCGGCGGCCTGGAGAAAATCGGCGCAGGTAGGCGGTTGAACAGGGAGAAGGCGTTCTATCTTGCGGAGGCAGGCGTATACAGGGCATATGCACACCTTAAAGATGATATCAGTTGGGAGCCGGAAGAGGAATCTGTATCTCTGGGAGAAGGGTCATTTTTAGTGGTCTTAGAGGAAGGAGAGGACGACGATATAAATATTGTTTCTACCGGTACCGTTAATGGCAGGGATGAGATGGTCAAACTGATAGTGGAGGAAAGTGGTGGTGGAGTATTTGGTGACGGAATCTTTGGTAATACCATAGTCAAGATGACAGGCAGTTCTCAAATTTACGGCTATGACTCAAGAAACGGCAGTGTACAGGATGCTTATGTAGGAAGTAATCTTGAAATTAACCTTGATTGGTCCACAAGAATAAATGGTGATGCCGGAGTAGCGACTGGAGGCGACATAATCTGGCCGGCGAAAGGTGAATCGTGGGAACCGGATGTTATTACAGGAGATGAAGAATATGATAACGAGGAACGTATTCTTTCTCCCGTTGTTATTCCGCCAGAACTGCTGGGTATGGGATATACACAAACCGGTGCTTCAGGACTCTCGGGCAACTATAAAATTTTAAGCAATAATTTCACCGCAGCCAGCTGGCCCCGTGTTGCTGCCATCTCTGCAGGTGATTATAAGTTCAATAAATTCACTCTTGATAGCGATGCACAATTCACTCTTAGTGGAGCAGTGCGTCTTTACTTCACAGGGAATATCAATTTATCGGGAAACTGCCGGTTTATTTTATCTCCCGGCGCTACTGTGGAGATATATCTTGGCGAGAATTCCAATTTCTCCATTGCCAACAGTATAAAGATGAATTATGACGGTATTCCTGCCAATCTTGCAATATATTCAGCATCAACCAATACAGTCAATCTCGCAGGAACGGGAGATGCCCGGATTAACGCTGTTGTTTATGCCCCTATGGGAAAAGCTGTTGTTGCAAACAGCACTCAGTTCAAAGGCGGAATAGTTACTAAAGAATTGAGCATAACAGGCAATGCAAGGGTGTATTATGATATTGCTCTTGCTGAACTTACTGTTCCCGGGGACCCTGGAGGTGGAGGAACCGGAGGATTGAACATAAAAAGATGGACAAAGCCGGGATGGGCAAGCCGTTTCCAGTAATGTTTTATTTTAAGAGTTCAAGGTGTCTGCCGAGATGTGCTTCCAGAAAGCCGTAATACAACTCTTCGTTGTTGTTTAAAACCTCAAAAAACCTGTCTCTGTAGATGAACCTTCCCGTTGAATCTTTTTCGGCGAGGATTGTGCCGTAACTTATATGTATCACCTGGCGTATATTGTTGTCAGCAAACAATGTACCGGTGCCTGCGTTTTTTAGATTCTTTATATCAATCAATCCGGGCCTGGCGGAGATTTCATATGAAGCGGAGTGTTTCTCAAAATTATTTATGCCGCATTCAAGGATTTCAAGGAATAACGGAAAATTTTTTTCGGCAATTACTTTAACCGCTTCCACCCAGCTTGTGCCGGCAGTCTTCACGTGAATTTTATCACCGAGTATTTTTTTGAATGCCGGGTATACGGAAAACTTGTCGCTTCCCGAATGCAGGGATATTTTATAATCTCCAATTTTTTCACGGATTGCCTGATGCGCCAGAAGGTCTTTTTCAAAGAGGCCGGTGTCGCCTTTATAATCTATGCCTTTTTCAAAACTCCCGGGGAACCGGAAGGCAAGGGACTGGAACTCCACTCCTTTTTCTTTCAGCCGCTCCGCTATGAATATATGGGCAAGAGGAGTTGTTGGGATGGATGTCTCGTCGACGGATATCTCAAAATCAAAGGAGGAGGTGCGGGCTTTTAAAAAACTGTAGCATTCTTCTATGTAATCAAGGCTTTCGGCATAGGTCAGCACGAGGTTTTGAATTTCCTTCCTTGTAAATTCATATTTTTCTCCGCCGATGGAATATTTTTTATCCATGTATCTTTTTTCATATTCAGCCGAATATTTTTTTAAAATCTCCCGCTTTTTTGCATCATCCAGTTTTTCGGGGTTATGGATTTTATCCGAAGAGTCCAGAGTGAAGAATGTGAAGCCGGCATCCAGCGCCTTCTGCATATTGGCGAGGTCTTTTATGTGGTCCGCATCGGCTCCGAATCCGTTTTTATACCCTTCCTGAAAACATCCCATTGCGGCCGCATCCGCCACTTTTTGGAATGAACGGCCAGTCCGTTCTATCTCCCTTACGGACTGCTGTGCGAAAACGGGGAAAAAATTATGCTTCTTAAGCGCTCTTATGTGTCCGGGGGTGGCTATGCCGAGGCGGTCTCCGAAACCGAAGGAATTTTTGAGCCCGCAGGGTTTTGCCGTAAGCCAGGGGAAGAGGCTGCGCAGGAAATCCGCACTCTCCCCTGCCGGCTGAAACCTGAAGTCATCTTTGCCGGAAACTACGAATTTTTGATTATTTTTTTCCGCAAGCAGGACTGTTTTGCCGTCTGCGGTTTTGTTTACGGATTTTTCATATACTCTGAATTCAGGGTGCTTTTTCTTGAAATTGTCCATTTTAAAGTTTGTCTATGTCGGGTATTTTTCCGTCTTTCAGCCTGTACAATACCTCGCCGGCTTTTTCAACGACGAGAGTATCTTTGCGTTTTTTGTATTCGTCAATGTTAATTGTCCGGTAATCAATGTAGCCGAGGTTTATCTTCCTGCAGGTTTCTTCCGGAATGCCCGTTGCGAGTACGACGTTTACCCTCGGGTGTTCCTTACCGCCGTCAAATGTCCCGATGCCTTTAACATGTGTTGAATGGGCGAGGATGCATCCAGATATATTTTCAAAGCATCCCGTCTGTTTCAAAAAGTAATCCCTTGTATGATATCCGACTTTTTCTATCTCTTTCCCGTGGGTATGCGAGACTTCTTTTACGTGCGGGGCGTATATTATGAGCGTGCCGCCGTCCTCAACCACGGGCTCAAGTTTGTACATGCACTTTCCTGCCGTCCAGATGTCCTCGTACATTTCAGGCGAGATGGAAAGGACGGTTTTAAACGGTCTGTCAACGTATTTTATGTTTAATTGCGAAGACAGGTCTGCTGCTTTTGCCCATGCCTCTTCGTCTCCGGCGTAAAATCCGTAAACGCCGCCTTTCTGTACGACGTAGCATACAAGCGTGAGGGGAATCTTCAGCAGTTTTGCAGCTTCGTTGAGGGCGCGGCGCACGGGCGTATCCTTTGTGCCGTTGATTTTCGGGTTGGTGATGAGAGCGCCGAGCCAGTGGAATCTGTGAAGGAAATCCGGGCCTGAAATCCCCGGGAACAGATATTTATACCCGCCGGAAAATCCCACCACTTCGTGCGGGAACACCGGGCCCGCAAGTATAACTTCGTCGTATTCAAAGACCTTTTTGTTAATGGTTACGGGAATTTCCTCGGACAGCAGTCCGTTTGAAATCTCTCTGATTTTTGACGCAGACACAGTTCCTATGCACTCAAGCTGTTTGGGGTCATCCCACTGATGCTGAAAAATGGAAGAGTTTTTATATTTTGTCGCCCTGTCTTTTTCCGTGATATTCAAAAAGGCATTAACCCTTTCTTCCGGCATGGGCGGATGCGTCCCGAGGGCGATGAGAAAATCCACCTTCTGCGCACTCGGCGAGAGGGTTTCGTGGATATACCTGAATATCAGCGCCGTAGGTCCGGAGCGTGTTGTGTCAGGGATAACAACCAGCACTTTTTTGCCGGAAAAATCCTTTACTCCCGACAGACTTTCTTTGCATATATTCTTCAGTTCTTCATTTGTAAACGGTCTTTTCGCGTTCTCTTTGCCTTTTTGCATTGTTTCTCCATAAAGATGAAAATACCCTGGTTATATAGGAACTCCGTTCCTGATATATGCAAACAACAGAATGCATTGTTTGCGTTATACAATCGTATATCTATTGTATAACAATTGTACAACGGGAACGCAAGTTCCCATTTTGTTTTATATTACCAGCAGGCGGCCTGCAGGATTAAGTGTTTCATACAGGTGTTTCCGTATCTCCTGTTTTATCCTGTATGCATCTGTGTGTACGTATCCTTTCTCTTCCCACGGCGGGGTTTTCAGGAGCACACCGGAAAATTCTTCAATCAGCAATTTTTCCGTTTCGCCGGCGTAAGCGTTATTTATGAATTTTTCAAAGAACACGGGGAATTTTTTCCATGCCTCGTTTTCAATTCCGGCGGGTATGGGATAAAAAAGTCCGTTGTTTTGTTTTACCGCTTTAAGGTCGCCGTCGGCGTCTCCCAGCATAAGGATGTTTGATTCGGCATAGCCGCAGGCTTTCTTGACAGTTTCTATGTGATGGCCTTTTTTGCCCATCTCCTGTCCCGCTATCGCCCTTATATATTTAAGGAGGTTGTTATCTTTCCAGAAGTTAACGAGGTCTTCGTAAGGCGTCTGCGAGACGACTATAACGTCCGCCTTCTCGGCCATTATTTTCAGGCACTCTTCAACGTTTTCAAAAGGGGGTATCTTGATGTATGGGAACATTCTGTTGACCGCCTCGCTCCAGCCCAGAAGCTTATAAAGGTAAAGGTCTTTGGGCATAGTGGTTAGATATTTTGAAAGGCTCGGATTGCCGAGTCCGAGCTTGTTTTTTTCGCAGTATTCAATGTACTCGTCCAGAGGTTTCTGCTCGGGAATTTCAACTTCGCTTGCCTCCGCCGCTTTCCTTGCGTCTTCCCGTTGATGGAGAGCTTTCAGCGTGTGCTGGACGGCAAGAAATCTGTTACAGCCTCTTTGAACCGAAAAAAGATTGTAGTATTCGGCAACTTCCCTGAAATACGATTCAATGCCCCACAGCTGGTAGAATTCCATGTACTGCGGGTGGAATATGAGCATCTGCTTGCCGCTCATGTTGTCGGTGACACATCCGTCGGTGTCAATGGCAACGAGGAAGTCTTTTGTTCTCCTGAAATTTTTCAACTGTTGTTCCGGGTCATGTTTTATCTGCTCCTCCGTCAGTTTTACAAAATCCATTGTGTTCTCCTTTCAGAAAGCGTATAGTGTGGAGCGTTTAGCGTATAGTGAAAAACAAACGTAAAGCGTTCAGCGTTTAGTTGAAAGCTTTTAGCTTTAATTGTTTTTTCTATCCGCTCTACGCCGTTTTTGTTTACCGGTTCGCCACGGGTATATAGTTTTTACATTTTTTAGGAGCGAATTTTTCTTCAAAGCGCGCAAATTCAGGAAGCGGTCCGCCGATTAGCGGCAGAGCCCACTTTATAAATTCGTCGGTGACGTCCACCTTGTTTGCTGCAATCCACTGTTCCGGAAATTTCCTGTCGGCGTTGGCAACCGCACCCAATTCAACCTTGTCGTAAACCGCTTTGTATTTTGCTCCAGGTTTGCGCAGTATTGTGGACATATAGCCGCCCTCCCCTTTCAGAGCTATGCCGGCGCCGTATACGCCCGCCTTATAGGCCTCTTCAAGGTCAACGGGAGAGGTTGTCGCAAACTCCCGCCTCTGTTTAGTCCCGGGCTTTTCGCACCTTGCGATGCCTTTGCATATAAGACGGCTTTTTGAGCGTCCGGAGGAGTCCTTTCTGTCCAGCCCGTTAAGATAATTTATGAGCGCCTGCTCTACGGATTTTCCCGAGGCGCCGAACTGTGCGTGCCCGAAGTTGTCGCAGAGAATGTCAAGGTCTCCGATTTCCAGCCCTTCGCTTATCGCGATTATGCATCTGCCGTATTCGGAGATTTTCTCGTTTACCTTTGAAGTTATGAACTCAAGGTTTTCCTCCGGCTTGTTTTTGTTCAGCGCTTCCGGGAGAAGAATCAAAAGAGGCATTTTTCTTTCCGGGTCAGCTAATCTCGCCGAGGCGGTGATAAAGCCTATTTTCCTGCCCATGGAGCTTATGACCAGCACCGGGTCGCTTGTATAGCTTGCCTTGTTTTCTTCGTTTGCCTCCAGTATGTTTGTTGCCGTGTACCTTGCAACGCTCCCGTAACCGGGGTTGTGGTCGCATACGGCGAATGTCCCGTCATCCTGAAGTTTTCCACCGACGTCGTTGTCTATCGTTTTAACTATGCCGGTGGAAATAATTTCCAATGCCTTCTTCGCCGCAAGGATGCTTACCTTGTTTGCTGTGTCCATTGAATCGTTGCCGCCGCAGTAGAAGAAATATCCGACGTTATGTTTTTCACAAACTTCCACTACGCGCTCCATGTCCTCGTCGCTTTTGATTTTGTACCGACAGCTTCCTATGACGCCTGCCGAAGGAGTTGAGGAAAGAAGTTTTATCTGTTCGGGATTCTGCGCCGTGATGTCGTACAATTCCTCTTTCAGCACTCCGAGTATGCCCATTTTAGCTCCGTATATTTTGTCAATCTTTCCCGACTTCTGAAGGGTGTCTATGACTCCCCTGATACTGTTGTTTATAACCGAAGTCGGACCTCCGCTCTGCGCTATAACCGCATTCATTTCTCCCCCCTGATACGTTAAATGGGAACTTGCGTTCCCGGTATACGATTGTTATACAGTGGTTATACAATTTTATAACAGGGACGAAGTCCCTATATAACTACTGTATATCTATTGTATATCAATCGTATATTGCTCTTTTTATTTCGTTATTTCTTTTTCCGGCCTGCCGGGCAGCATCCATTCCGTATGGAATTCACGCATCTTCTTTTCGCTGTTTGTGATTATCTCCGGCTGTTTTTCTCCGCCGATTTTAAAGTATCCGTGAGCGCCGAAATAATCCCTCTGCAGAGCGGAAACCTGTGCCGAGACCATTACGGGTGAGGCAATCTGCAGTATGTAATCGTAAGAAGATGCCATACCGAGCGCAGATACTCCCGATTTATGAGCTATCTCAATGAACCGTTCAAGCTTCCACAGATTCTTGTTGACGAAGCTTGAAAACTTCGGAGCCGCGAGAAGGTTCGGCAGATTGGGATTTTCCTTGTACGCTTTTGTTATTTCATCAAGGAACTGTGCGCGTATGATGCATCCGCCGCGCCATATCTGCGCTATCTCTCCGAGATTCAGTTCAAACTTGTATTCCCGGGATGACGCCTGCAGTAATGCCAGTCCCTGCGCATAGGATGATATCTTGGCTATGTAGAGGGCGTCGTGTGCGATATCTATCAGTTTCTGTTTGTCTTCCGGCAGTTTTTCCGCTTCGAGAAGGTTGAGTACCTTTCCCATCTTCAGGCGCAGGTCTTTATCCTGCGACATCTCTCTGGAGAATACGGCCGAAGCTATGGTGGGTACCGGCACGAGCAGTTCCAGCGCACTCTGTATGGTCCATGTCCCCGTACCTTTCATCCTTGTGATATCCGCAACTATGTCCACAAGATAACCTTCCCCCGCTTTGTGCTTTTCTTTCATGCTGTCGGAGGTTATCTCTATGAGATACGAACGGAGTATGTCGCTCTTCCCGTTCCATTTTTCCATAATGCCGGCGATTTCCCCGGCGTCCATCCCGATTTTTTTGAATACAGACGCGCATTCCCCTATCAGCTGCATGTCGCCGTATTCTATTCCGTTGTGGGTTGTCTTTACGAAATGCCCCGCTCCGTTGGGCCCTATGTAGGTTACGCAAGGCTTTCCGTCTTCCGCTTTTGCCGAGATGTCCGTGAAAATCTTTTCCACCAGCTGATAGGCTTCCTTCTGTCCCCCGGGCATGATTGCCGGACCTTTCAACGCTCCCTCTTCTCCTCCTGAAACCCCTGTTCCTATAAACAGGACGCCTTTTTCCGTCAGTTCGGAATTTCTCCTTATGGTATCCTTAAAAAAGGAATTACCTCCGTCTATGATGAGGTCTCCCCTATCAAGGAGCGGAAGGAGTTTCTCTATGAAACCGTCAACGGGCGCGCCTTCTTTTACCATCAGCATTATCTTTCTCGGAGATTTCAAGGATGATACGAAGTTCTGAAGTTCATAAGAAGGAATAAAATTTTTCCCTTTGGCAGGCCCTTCAACGAAGTTCTTCGTTTTTGCCTCGGTTCTGTTGAATACCGCCACGGTATAACCCCTGCTCTCCATATTAAGAGCCAGATTCTTACCCATTACTTCCATTCCGATTACGCCTATATCAGCTTTTCCGCTCATTTCTTTTTACCTCCTGTTTTCAAAATACCGCAAAATTGGAACTTGCGTTTCCGTTATACGATTGCTATACAATGGATATACGATTGTATAACGCAAACAATGCATTCTTTGTTTGCATATATCAGGAACGGAGTTCCTGTATAACTGTTCGTTTAATTTATTACACTCCGGAGAATGCGCTGAATCCTCCGTCAACCGGTATCACAGTTCCGGTAACAAAGCCCGAGGCTTCCGAGGCAAGGTATATGCAGATACCCGCAAGGTCCGACTGTTCTCCGAATTTTCCCATCGGCGTGTGGTTTATGATAGACTGCCCTCTCTGCGTAAGCCCGCCCTTTTCGTCGGTAAGCAGATACTTGTTCTGCGTGGTGAGGAAAAAGCCAGGTGCTATGGCGTTGACGCGTATTTTCCTGTTGTATTCCTGCGCAAGGTGAACCGCAAGCCACTGTGTGAAATTGCTCACGGCCGCTTTTGCGGCGGAGTACCCCGGTATTCTCGTAAGGGGCCGAAGAGCGTTCATGGAAGAGATGTTTATGATTGTCCCTCCGTCCGGGTTTTTAACCATTTCTTTGCCGAATACCTGCGAAGGAAGTATGGCGCCTCCGAAAAGGTTGAGGGCGATTACTTTCTCCATTGCCGCAAGAGGCAGGTCAAAGAATGAAAGATCGGCCGACGTCGTCGCTTCTTTCAGGTTGCCGCCGGCGGCGTTTACGAGAATATCCACGCTCTTGTGTTTTTCAATAATGCCTGCCGCAGTCTTCTCTATGGCGTCTTTTTTGAGAACGTCTATGAAGAAACCGTCTGCCTCAATTTTTTCTTTGGCGAGTTCCGCCGCCGCCTCTTCGGCATTCTTGAGGTCGCATATGACAATTTTTGCGCCGGCATATCCCAGCCCGCGCGCAATTTCGGCTCCCAGTATTCCGGCTCCTCCGGTTATAACTGCCGTTTTTCCTTTTAAAGAAAACAACTTATCCAGATATTCCATTTTTGCTCCTTTCCTTTTAGCGTATAGCGTGGAGCGTTTAGCGTATAGTCTGAAACATAGCGTTCAGCGTGGAGCGTTTAGCGTATA
>CAZAMK010000026.1:3905-10727 GCA_964486345.1 uncultured bacterium | reverse complement strand
CGTTGAGGTTGAAATGAAAATCCGCCATCTTCCCAAAATCCATGCGATAGAGATGGTCGCCAGCCAGGATCAGGACATATTTCGCCTTGGTGGAGCGGATCTCGAACAATTGTTTGCGTACTGCATCGGCTGTTCCCTGGTACCAATCCTCTCCTATTCTCTTCTGCGCGGGAACAAGGTCTATGAATTCTCCGAGCTCCCTTGAAAAGATGTTCCATCCCTCTCTTATGTGTCTCTGGAGGGAAAAGGACTTGTACTGGGTAAAAATATAAATTTTTCTAAGTCCGGAGTTTACGGCATTGCTCAAGGGGAAGTCTATCATCCTGTATATGCCTCCGAACGGAACCGCAGGCTTTGTCCTGTCTTTTGTCAGAGGATGCAGGCGTTCCCCTTTTCCTCCCGCGAGCACAAATGTTGTTATGTCCCGTGGATTCATTGTTCACCCAGAATTGTTTTAACTTTATTCTTAAGCAGGCTGATATCCGTAGTTTTTGTAAGATAAGCGTCAGCCGCCCATGTGAGAAACTGGTCTTTGTACTGCGGATAGGCGGTATAGATTATTATGGGAAGGTCTCTCTTTTTCGTTAATATCTTTCCGAGGGTTTCTATCCCGTCCATCTGCGGCATCTGCAGGTCCAGTATAACAAGGTCGCATTTCTCTTTTGCAACCATTTCCACGGCATCCACGCCGTTTGAGGAGCATACGACGTCAAATCCTTCCTTTTCAAGCTCTTCCTTGTACAGCAGACGTTCATTCTCTTCGTCTTCCACCAGGAGAATTTTCTTTTTATCCATGTTCACCCCCCTTTTTAAATCGTGAAATGAAATTTTTGCCACCCCATACTTATTGCCAAGTCTTTTTTTTCTGGATCTCTGCCTACTATCCGCAGGGATGACATAAAACGTCACTTCTCACTTTTCACCCTTCAGTGTGAAGGGCGTTAATTATACGGGCAAATACACGGTTGCCGTAGTTCCCTGCTTTTCTACAGAGGATACCTCCAGTTTCCCTCCGTAGTTTTCAATTATATTGGCGACGATAAACATGCCCAGTCCAAAGCCGCCGGTTTTTGTGGAAAAAAAAGGTTCCGTGACTCTGGGGATATTTTCCATGGGAATCCCTTTTCCCGTATCGCTGACAGATATTTTTACAAAAAACGCTTCTTTTGCGCCTGTTATTTTTATCATGCCTGTTTTCATACTCTCGGCAGAATTTGAAACAAGGTTGAACAGCACCTCAAATATCTGGACGCGTTCCACCTTCATATAAATATCTTCCTTTATGTCAACCTGAATATCTATATGCTTCCTTGAAAATTCCAGTTCAAAGAACTCAATGACCTCTTTTATAATTTCAACGAGGCTTACCCGCTCTATTTTTGACGGAGAAAGGAGCGTGAATCCCGATAGCTTGCCGAGAATCTGTTCAAATTTTTTTATCTCCTTTAAAATAATTCCGGCATCTCTTCTAATGATATCTATGTCATCCGATTCCGTTATTCGTTTGGCGAATCCACCTATAGTTACGAGAGGATTTTTGATTTCATGGACAAAATACGAAGCCATCTTGCCTATTGTGGAAAGTTTTTCTTTGTTAAGAAGCTCTTCCTGCAGGAGTTCCATTGCATTATGAAGCTCTCTAAGTTCGTCCAACTGTCGTTTTATGACATTGTGGTTATGCGCGTTTTCAAGCGCAATGCCGGTCTGTATGCTTAAAAGAGACACCAGCCGCAGGGTGGATTCGTCAACAGGGTTATAATGGAATGCGTTATCCGCCATTATAATGCCTACGACATTTCTGGAGGAAGACAGAGGCAGTATGATTATCTCCGAAGGAATGAAAATTTTGCGGATTTCCTCTGGCAGGTTGAAATTATCTTCGGCCACATCCGTAAGGTGAAAAATTTTTCGTTCCGCAATAACTCTTTTGAAATAATTTTCAGGCGGCAATTCATCAAGATTAATGGTAATATCGCAGACTTTTTCAGGAAAACGCTGTATTGCGATCGTTTTTTCCAAGGCATTCTGGAGATATGATTCAAGCGGAATGTCCTTCCTGCTCAAATCCCGCCATATGTTGACGGCTTCCTCCTCGTTGTAAGGGCCTATCCCCGCCTTTCCGTAAATTACGTTCTTTCCTTGGTCATAGTAGAAAACGGAGGCGCGGCTCAATCCGAGAGCGCCGTTGGCGGTCAGCCCGGTCAGAGTAAGATTCAATATGGAATCTTCGTTGAATGTTCCTTTAAGCGCTTTTGAGATGGTGTGCAGAAGGTACAGCTCATAATTAAGCAGGCGGCATGTTTCTTCAAACGTTTTTATCATCAACACCCCTTTAGAACCTTTGCTTATATTATAACGGCATACTTGTTTTTTTTCAACAGAATAGCGGTAGTCCCTGATATGCTGTATAATATAAAAAGGGGGTGAGCTATATGAAAAACATATTCTGTGCCGCTCTGGTTCTGCTTATGTCTCTCGGGTTGGCATCCTGCAAGCAAAAAGAGAAGCCTGCGGAAGAGCTGACACCTCTGAACGCCATTGAAAAATACGGCGGGGTAATGGGTTCGGCCCTTAAAAAATCAAAGGCCATGGATGATGTTCTTTACATGAAAAACAAGATAAACACTTTTCAGATTCAGGAAGGAAGATATCCTTATTCTTTAAACGAGCTTGTTGAAAAGCAATATCTTGAAAAACTGCCGGAACCGCCCAAGGGAGCGACATTTCATTACGATGCTTCCACCGGAAAAATAGAAGTGAAATAGAATGGAAGGTGAAGAATGGTAGACTGGGGAGGAGGTTTTTTCCTCGGCTTAAAATTTACGTTTATTCTCATTGTCCTTGCAATAGAGTTTTATTTTCTCGCCTTTTATCAATATGCCGACGGGGAAATCAGCAAGGCGGAGTTTAATATCCTTTTAGTTATAACGATAACCTGCCTTGTTGCCTCTGCCGTACAGCTGAAAAAGTTTTCTGTGGGCCTCTGGCTCATTCTCCCTGTGCCTTTATTCTATCTAATATCCCATTTTATGGAGAATAGACAGGCAGAAAAAGCAGATGAAAAGTTAACTGAAAAAAAGATCGGCAAGCTTGAAGATAAGATAGCAAGAAACCCGAAGAGTCCGAATTCATATTCAATGCTGGGAGATATTTACTTTAAGATGGAGGATTACGGAAAGGCGCTTTCATATTACAGAAAGGCATTCAGTATCCGTGAGACTTCGGAACTTGAGCATAAAATAAGAATAGCCGGGAAAGAAGACAGGATACAGAGAGGAGAGATATGGGTTTGCAGAGAATGCGGAGCCGATAATTCAGGGAAGGCGGAAAAATGCATCAGCTGCGGATATATCAGAAGTCCCGGCGCCTCAATGAAAGAAGATATTCTGCAGAGCAGGGCAGAGATTAAAAAATGGGTTGTATGCGGTTTCGGGATTTCTTTTGCGATTACAGGCGTAATATTCCTGTTGAAAGCCGCTCTTCCTTCAATCCTTTATGATTTTTTTGCTGTAGCTGCGGGATTATTTGTCATATACTTCCTGCTAAAAAAATTTTTCACCTGGTGAGATATGTTTTGCTAACATACTTGTTTTTATGTAAAATAATGAAGAATTAACGGGGCGTGGCGCAGTCCGGCTTAGCGCGCCTGGTTTGGGACCAGGAGGCCCTCGGTTCGAATCCGAGCGCCCCGATTTTCTTTTTTAATCGGCGAGGATTTGAACAATGGTTCGAACCGAGACACGTTTTTCCTCTGGTTAACATTCTATGATTTGCTGGTGCCGAGCTGGTGCCAATCGTTTTTCAGATAGCACAATCCGAGCGCCCCGATTTCTAAGAGACTATTCCGCCTTCTTCGCTTAGATAAATGCCTTTCAGTTTCATTTCCAGACTGTGTGGGTTTTCTGTGAACTTAAGGGCTGTCTCTTCGTCAATAAACTCCTTATGAACCAGGTCAACAAGAGCGTCTTCAAAATCCTGCATTCCTTCAGACTTGCCCGCTTTGAGCGCTTTAATTAACTTGTCATCCTTCCCTTCCGATATAAGCCGGGATATAAGAGGCGATACAAACATAATCTCGCACGCGGGTACGCGGTGGACTTCCTCTTTTATTGAAGGAAGCAGAAGCTGGGATATTACGGCGCGCAGGTGCATGCTGATGTTCTTTCTTACCTGGGGCTGTCTTTCCTGCGGGAAAAAGTTCAAAAGACGCGATATTGTGGAGGAAGCGTTGGAGCTGTGCAATGTTCCGAATACAAGGTGTCCGGTTTCTGCCGCCTGCAGTGCGAATTCAACGGTTTCCCCATCCCTGATTTCTCCGGCAAGTATTACATCAGGGTCCTGTCTGACAGCATATCTCAAAGCCGTCTTGAAGGAAGAAACGTCTATTCCGAGCTCCCTCTGCGTAATAACGGACTTCTCGTTCTTATAGAGATATTCTATGGGGTCTTCTATGCATAAGATATGGCACGTTCTGTGCTTGTTGATATTATTTATGACTGCGGCAAGCGTTGACGATTTTCCGCTTCCCGTAGGGCCTGTAACCAGTACGAGCCCGTTGAGAAATCCGGAGATTTTAGTAGCTGCAGGCGGAAGGTTCAGAGATTCAAAATCGGGTATGATGTTTGAAATGCGCCTTGCTACGAGAGAAAGGGAGCCGCGCTGTTTAAACATGTTTATGCGGAATCTTCCCACATCCTTTACCCCCAGCGCCGTATCTATACTGCCCTGTTCTTCAAATGTTTTTCTGTCCTGCTCTTTCTTGAGCAGTCCGTTGATTATTTCCTGCAGGACAGTGAACTGAAGAGGTGGAAATTCTTCAAGGCGCACAAGCTCGCCTTTTATGCGCAGAACGGGATGGGAACCGACCTGCAGGTGTATGTCGGAAGCGTTCTTTTCGTGAGAAAAGTGCATTAATTTAAGAAGCAATTCATTGTTTTCCATATAGCCCTCTTTTAAAAATTTTGTATTCCGGAAAGCAAAAGTGTATCATATCAGCATGAAGATTACAATAATCTGTTTTTCTCTTTCAGGCAGGACAAAACTGCTTTCGGAGCATATTGCGGAACATCTGAAATCCATGAATCTTGAAGCCGATATTTTCCTTCTGACGACAAAAGAGACGGGCGGATTCATCAAAAATTGCATGGATGCATTCAGAAAAAAACAGGCTCAACTTGAAGCCATGCCGCAGATTGCCGATTGTGAACTTCTTTTTCTGGGAAGCCCCGTGTGGGCGTTTGACATAGCGCCTGCAATGCGTTCATTTCTGGCAAATGCCGCGCTGAACGGGAAAAAAGTATTTCTTTTCACCACGTATGGCAGCGGGAAAGGCAAAGAGAAGGCGTTGGAGTCATTTTCCGGATTGGTAGAGAAAAAAGGAGGGGTGGTTATTGGCAGTGCGGATGTTAAAGGCAGAAAAGTGAACGAAGAATTCCCTTTGTTCAAGGGAGTGATGGAAGAATGTTTAAGAAAATATCAACTGATAAAGCGCCCAGGGCAATAGGTCCTTATTCGCAAGCGGTCGTTTCAGGCGGTTTTGTATTCCTTTCGGGGCAGATAGCTCTGGAACCTTCATCCGGCGAGGTTGTGAAAGGGGACATAAAAGTTCAGACCATGCAGGTTATCAATAACATAACCGCAGTGCTTGAAGGCGCCGGATGCACGACAAACGATGTCGTTAAAACCACGGTATATCTCAAGGACATAAGAGATTTCGCGGATATGAATCTTGTTTATGAAGAGTTTTTCAGGAACAAGCCGGCGAGGAGCACTGTTGAAGTTTCCAATCTGCCGAAGGGAGTTCTGGTTGAGATAGAATGTATAGCGGTCATCCCCTGATTATTCGCCTATTATTTTTATCAGTACCCGCTTGTTCCTTCTTCCGTCAAACTCCCCGTAGAAAATCTGTTCCCACGGGCCGAAATCAAGTTTGCCGTCCGTGACGGCAACAACAACCTCTCTCCCCATAACCTGCCTTTTCAGGTGCGCATCGCCGTTAACCTCGCCTATATTATGGGCATATTGCGATACCGGCAGGTGAGGCGCAAGCTTCTCAAGCCATTTTTCAAAATCGCCGTGAAGCCCGTTTTCATCGTCGTTGATAAAAACGCTCGCCGTTATGTGCATTGCGTTGACAAGGCAAAGGCCTTCTTTTATGCCGCTTTCGGAAAGCGCCCGCTTTACCTCCGGAGTGATATTGATAAAGGCTGCGCGCGTCGGCGTATTGAAGGTCAATTCTTTTTTGTAATTTTTCATTTTATCCTCCTGTCCCGCAGTATAACATTTTTCACAATTGTAGGTAAGTGTTATAATGAAAAAAGTTTAATAAAGCAACGGATACAGTTAAAAATGGGAGAATAAAATGAGAAAAATTATTGCATGCGTGTTGTTTTTCTGCGTATCGTTTTCTTCTTTCGCCGCCACGAAAGGAGACCTTGTAAAGAGGATTAAGAACTCTGAAGATACTATAAAATACATGATGCATTCTCAAGATACAGCCATACCGCAGTATTTCTTAAAGGAAGCGTATGCCGTGATTTTTTTGAAACAGTATAAGGCGGGTTTTGTTCTCGGAGCAAAGGGGGGCAACGGCATAATCCTTTCAAAAGATAAGAAAACTGGAGAATGGAGCCCCCCGTCTTTTATTTCCACGGCGGAAGGCAGTCTCGGTTTTCAGATTGGAGGGAAGGTGGTGGACGCCATTCTTCTTATAATGAACGAAGAGGGATTGACGCTTCTTCTCAAGTCTAAGATGAAGATAGGCGGAGAGGTTTCAGTCGCCGCCGGCCCCGTGGGCAGAGAGGCAGGCGTTAAGGCGGGTTT
>CAZAMK010000026.1:0-3895 GCA_964486345.1 uncultured bacterium | reverse complement strand
GATGATGAAGCAAACCGGATGTTTTACGGCATTGAAGATATTAAGGCGAGGGAAATACTTCTGGAAGGCAGGGTGGAGATGCCGCAGGAAGCCGTACCTCTTATAAACACCATAAAGAAATACGAAGAATCCTCCAAATAAGCATTAAATCATGATGGAAAACAAGAAAGTCAGTAATTTGTTGTTGATATTGACGATAAACAGTATTTATTTCTTTTCGTATTTTCAAAGGGTAGGGGTTCCGGGCACAGTTTTTAACGAACTTCAGTCTGATTTCGCCCTCTCCGCCACCGCTGTAGCGGGTTTGAGCTCCCTGACTTTTCTTGTTTACGGGATAATGCAGATTTTTGCGGGTATCGCATCAGACAGGTTTGGCGGTTTCCGGACTTTCTTTGCCGGCGGACTTCTTTTGAGTTTAAGCTCAATACTCTTTTCTTTTGCATACTCCCCAGGGATGCTCTTTCTGACAAGAGCATTCGTTGGTTTCAGCGCAAGTTTTGTTTTCATCAGTCTTATAAAAATATTAAGCAGTGTCTATGATGCTGAAGATTTCCCTCTCTTTCTTAGCATATCTCTCATCCTTGGGTATTCCGGCGGCATTTTTGCGACATATCCTCTGGAGCGCTCGGTAAGTTTTATCGGCTGGCGGAATTCTTTTCTTATTGCAGGTATCCTGTGTTCTGTATTTGCAGTTGCCGGCTGGCCTGTTTTAAAATCCTCAAGAAATGTTTTTAAGCAGAAACAAACGTTTTCTCTTGTAGCCCTTATCAGAGTTGTGAAAAACACTCATTCCTTTCCCGTCCTTTTTTCGGGACCTGTGAACTTTGGCATCTATTTTCTTTTCCAGTCTACGCTTGGCAAGAAGTTTCTTCAGGATTCCTGCCATCTCCCTTCCACTCAAGCTTCGTTATTTACGTTTATCATGATGACGGTCAACACCGCTTTTGCCTTTATATCGGGTTACGCTTCGCGCCTTGCAGGGAAACGAAGGCCTTTTATGCTCATTGCCTCAATTCTTTCCCTTGCGGCGGCTGTTATACTTTTTGTCAATTTCCTATTCGGGGGAAGCGCAAAACTGGTTTTGTCCGCATACATCCTTCTGGCAATATCGGCCGCAGTCTCTCCCGTTTATATTACAACCATTAAAGAGATGAATTCGGTTGAAGTTACCGCAACTTCCGTGGGATTTCTGAATACCTGTTCTTATCTTTCAATGGCCCTTTTCAGCTATGCCGCAGGTCGCGTGATGGACGCATTCAGGCATTCCGCCGTTGAAATTGCGGGCATTATCATTTACCCGGATTCAGCATACAGGATGATTTTTCTCGGATGTGTAATGCTGACGCTGTGTTCCTTTCTGATATCTTTCTCAATCAGGGAAACCGGTACAGGACAGAAATAGGTTTCCCTTTCCCGCGCTCAATTATTGTTTTATAATATTATACCGATTTGATTTAATACGTAGAGCTTTGTTGCCTGCGTCGGCCGGTTTCCTCAACGTACTTCAGTACGTCTCGTCATCGGCCTCCTGGACGCCGCGCTCTCCGGTTAACTCAAACCGGTATTACAATACGGTTAACGGCATATGTGTATTAACTTTGTTTTTTTCAGAGCGCCTGTAGCTCAACTGGATAGAGTATTGGGCTTCGAACCCAAGGGTTGCCCGTTCAAATCGGGCCAGGCGCACCGGCGAGTTGTCTTGATTTATTTTAAAGGTAAAATGTGGTAAAATCATAAACCTATTTGCTATTAATGGTGGGTGTAGCTCAGGGGCAGAGCACTAGACTGTGGCTCTAGGAGCCGGGGGTTCGAATCCCCTCACCCACCCTGGGATTTTTCTTGCTTGAGAGGGATTTGAAGAGAGCGAAGTCAGAAATTGCGAGCTGGCGTAGCAATTTCAGCGAATGGCCGACCCATTGCCAATGCGACGAGTAAGGAGCATTGTCTGGCAAGGGTGGCGAGATGTGAGCCACCCCCGTATTGGGATGCGAGCGGCGCCGAATCCCCTCACCCACCCGAGATGTTTTAACGCTTTTTGTGTTTTAATCTCGTCCCGATTCTTTCTATCGGGACAGATATATTCGCAATCTTCTCTGAAGGGGGATGAGAAGAAAGTGAATATATCTTCCCATTCCGTTCCGGGTTCGGAATGTAGGAGGATTGACAAAATTGAGGGAGGTGTTATATTGTAGAAAAGGCAGGATGTCACGGATTGCAGAAATATATTGCGAGGAGGGTGTTTATGAATATCTTTGCCGAAACAGGAGAGAAAGGGAAGAAATCTTTGCATTTTATTACTGCCAACACTATGGTATTAGCACTTGTCTTTTTCATGATGCTTGCAGCAGTTTCCGGCGCGCCAATTTTTACCTTCTTCTTCCGGATATGCCGCATAGAGCTCGTAAAGTTTCCAATTATCTCTGTCTATTATTATAAGATGGCTGTCTCCGCCAGAGGCCTCTCCGCAGTTAATTCGGAAAATAAAAAGTACAAGAATTGCAAACATATAAAAAAATCCATTTTTCTTCATTTTTATAATCTTCCCCATATTCCTTTCTTGGAAACTTAACCCTGCTTTTTAAGAATGTCAAGGATCCATTCTTTCTTTTCCAATTCAGCATGCATTATATCGGCAAGAATATTCCATGATGCAAAATCAGGCGCATAAAGGGGATTTCCTGTCTCCGCATGATAATTTTCAAACATACAGCCCTTTTTCTTAATTGAGGAAGCCAGCAGTCTTATGGTTTTATCGCATAATTCCTCGGACTTATCAAGATAGCCGTAATTTTGCAGAGCGTGGAATGTGAAATAATTTACAGGTATCCAGACCGGGCCCTGCCAGTTGGACGCGGTTGTATTTGCTTCGTCGCTGTAACGGGCGGGATTGCCGAGCACGGCATTATTGTAAAATTCGCTTTTCTTAGACAGCGTCCTTATTCCGTGAGGGCTCCAGAAGTGCTCAGGATTGATAATGTATTCTTCAATGTATCGTCTTGCCTTTGTTTTCGGGGCTATAGCCGGATAAAGGGGCATTATGCAGTTCCATGATGCAAAAGAGTGTTTTCCCGTGTCTCCCGGCAGACCGTTCAATCCCAGACCGTGAATCGGTTTGCCCGTGCGTAAATCAATGTTGGCATAGCAGTTGAGTTCGTCAAACCACATGAGAGTGTTTATGGCTTTTTTTATCTTCTGTGCGCAGTTTCCATAGATATTACTGTCCTTCTTTTTCCCGAGGTCTTCGGCAATCATGGCCATGGCTTCGTTTTCCATATACATAAGCACTGAAGCGCTCACCGCCGCAATAGAGCGGGGGCGAAAGAAAGTCAGAGCAACATCGTTGTCAAACCCGTGTTCCATTCCCCAGCAGAAAAGGTTGTTTCCCGCACTGCGTTCGGTGTTCCAGAATTCAAAGAGCTTCTCAAGTTTTCCGTAAATTTCCGCAGGCCATATTTTGTCTCCCGTGGTTCTGCTGTAAAGAAGAACGCCCTGTGCGGCATAAGGACCGGCAGACCATATGTGATGATTATTGAATCCGTTTTTCTCTGAAATTGCGTGGGGCATCCATCCGCTGTCGTCCTGATAAAAGAAATGATTGGAAAGCATATGCCTCATGTGCTTTGGTTTTCCTTCATAGATAAATCGCAGGCATTCATGAAAACCGTCCCATAGAAATTGGGAATTCCCGTAAGGGTTGCCGCAACCGGTGGCTATCCACGGGAAGGGCATCCATCCTGAAGCTTTTCGTGTGAGCAGAGGCAATATTTTTTCAATGTGAGAATGGACTGTTTTCCAGTCTTTTTTAATTGGTTCACGCATATATCTGAATCCTCCTGTTTGCCGGCTGTTCTCTCAATCTGATGACTTTGGATTCAGTTTATAATTGCCGCTTTAT
>CAZAMK010000025.1:3911-10865 GCA_964486345.1 uncultured bacterium | reverse complement strand
GGAGACGGAGAGAATAGATTATGAAAAGGTCAGGGAGATAGCGGTCAGGGAGAAGCCGCGGATGATAGTGTGCGGGGCGAGCTCCTACCCCCGCATTATAGACTTCGGAAAATTCCATGAAATCGCAAAGGAAGTCGGGGCGTATCTGCTTTCAGACATAGCGCACATATCAGGACTTATTGTGGCCAAACTGCATCCCTCGCCCGTCGGGCTTGCGGACTTTGTCACTGCAACAACGCATAAGACGTTGAGAGGCCCGAGGGGCGGGCTGATACTGTGCGGGAGCAAGTACCGTGAAAAGCTTGACAATTCAATTATACCGGGCATACAGGGAGGCCCGCTGATGCATATAATAGCGGCCAAGGCGCTGGCTTTCAGGGAGGCGATGCAGCCGGGGTTCAACGATTATCAGAAGCAGATAATTCTCAATTGCAGGAAACTGTGTTCGGAATTTGAAAAGAGGGGCTACCGTCTCGTGAGCGGCGGAAGCGACAACCATCTTTTTGTGATAGACCTGCGGGATAAAGGCATACACGGCTGTGAGTTTGAAAAACTTCTTGAGAGCGTGGGCATAATAACAAACAAGAACCTTATTCCCTTTGACCCCCAGCCGCCGAGGGTGACAAGCGGCATACGGATGGGCACTCCCCTTGTTACCAGCAGGGGCATGAAAGAAAAGGATATGGAGCGTATTGCCGGATGGATAGACGATACGCTGAAAAACAGGGATAACAACAGGATGCTGAAGGACATTTCAAAACAGATAAGGAGGTTTGCGAGTGAATTCCCCATCTACCCCAAGGCCTGAATGGGACGAATATTTCATGGAGATTGCGAAGTTGGTGAGCAGGCGCTCCACATGTACGAGAAGAAGCGTCGGCGCTGTTCTCGTGAAGGAAAAAAGAATACTTGCAACCGGCTATAACGGCGCACCTTCGGGTATAACCCATTGTTCAAAAATCGGATGCCTGCGGGAAAAGCTGAAGATTCCTTCCGGCGAAAGGCATGAATTGTGCAGGGGCCTGCATGCCGAGCAGAACGCCATCATACAGGCGGCTTATCACGGAATATCAATAAAGGGAAGCGTTCTTTACATTACCTGCCACCCGTGCAGTGTCTGCGCAAAAATGATAATAAACGCGGGCATAAAGGAAATAATCATAAGCGAAGGATACCCGGATAAAATTTCCGGAGACCTTCTGAATGAAGCAGGAGTCAATATACGCACGGCGGCAAAAAAGCAATAATGAAACAGCAACCGGTACCTCGCCTTATAAAAGAAATTCTTACCGCAAGAGGATTTAAAACCGAAGAATCAATGGCGGAATTTCTCCATTCCGGCATATCAAGTCTTTCCGACCCGTTTTCAATTCCTTCAATGAGAGATGCCTGCGAGGCGCTTAAAACGGCGCTGTTGAATAAAGAGAAGATTTTCATTTACGGAGACGGAGATGCCGATGGGATATGCTCCGTTTACCTGCTTTTGAAATTTTTTGAAACCGTTGCGCATGAAGTTCCATACCGCCTGACGCATAGGCTTGACGAGGATTATGAAATAGAGGATAGTCTTGTAGACGAACTTGCGCAAGAAGGATATTCGCTTCTGATTGCCGTGGATTGCGGCATCTCTTCATTTTCCGCTCTTAAGAGAGCCGCAGGAGCGAACATAAAATGCATAATTCTTGACCATCATATAGGCGATTCCTCAAAGCTTCCAGAACAGCATGTTTACGTCAACCCTTTCATGGGCTTTAAATGGCTTGAAGGAACGCAGAATCTAAGCGGGGCGGGCATTGCTTTCAAGTTCATTGAGGGCATGACGCATTTACTGCCGGGAATGAGAGAGAACCATTTTCATGATTTTATTGAGATTGTATGCATATCCGTACTGGCGGATTTTCTTCCACTTACGGGAGAAAACAGGATATTTGTCAGGGAAGGACTGCGGCGCCTGCCGTACACACGCATAAACTCGCTGGCATATCTGATTGATTCGCTCGGTTTGCAGTCGCCATTGAACCAGAAAGATATAATGATGAAAATAAACCCGAAGCTGAACTCTCCGGGAAGGCTCGGGAAGCCGGAAGCCGCCCTCTGTTTTTTGATGGAAGACGACCGCGAAAGGATAAGGGAGCTGAAGGATGAAATGGACAGGATGGACAGAAAGAGATACCAGAATGTCGTAAAGCAAATGCAGAATCTGTCAACCTACAGAGAGGAAACCGAGGGCTTTATAATATCGGAAAGTATCTCGCCCGGCATATGCGGGATAGTGGCCTCGCGGATGGCGGAGAGGAATAACAGGCCTTATCTTGTAGGCTGTAAGACGGAAAATTTTGTAAGAGGTTCAATCAGGGCGCCGAAGGGATATAACCTGTATGAAAAACTTAAGCCGGTTGACAAATATATGCATTCTCTCGGCGGACATGCGGGCGCAATGGGCTTTAAGTGCAGGGAGGAGCATCTCGGCAAAATAAAAAAATTCTGGGAGGAGGTTGAATGGGAGCGGGAGACCGCCGAAAGTCATTACGACTGCATACTTGACGTTGAGGAACTAACCCCTGAACTCATAAAAGAAATGAGGGAATATCTGGGACCCTTCGGAAAGGGAAACCCCGAGCCGGTTTTCATGTGCCGCGACGTTGTCGTCAAAGGCATCCTGCGCAGCAGCCAAAAAGAAAAGAGGAGCTTCTGGATTAAGAAAAAAAACGGAATATATGAATCGTTTCTTTCAGACAATGTGAAAACCTCTCCTGAAAACGGCAAAAATATCAATATTCTATATACTCCTCACTTCAGGGATAATAAAGGATTGTACAGGATATTCCTTGTGATTCAAGATTACTCTTGTTGAGCGGTGGCTATCTGTCTGACAGGCCGTTTTACCTTACCCGATTTGATGCAGGTTGTACAGACATACTTCCTTCTCTTTACGCCGTCCGTCTCGGTTAGAACACGCTGTATGTTGGGTCTCCAAATCCTGCGTGTTTTAACGTTTGAGTGGCTTTTGCTGTTTCCCGTTTTGCTTCTTTTTCCGCAAACTGAACATACTCTGCTCATTTGTCTTCTCCTTTACATTAGCGTATAGCGTAAAGCGTTTAGCGTATTGTTAAAAGCTTTTAGCTTGTTTTCCTATACGCTCTACGCTATACCCTATACGCCGTCTCTTTTTATATCTTTCCTTGCGCCTTCAGAAGATTTATAATCCTATTAGCATAACCGTTTTCGGGGTCAAATGTCAAGACCCTGTTCAAGTACGGAACGGCTTTGGGAGCGTCATTGTAAAACATCAGGTATATGGAAGCGATTGAACAAAGGATGTCTTTATCGTATGCATTGAGCCATTCGGCCCATTTATAATAATAGAGCGCTTTTTCAGGATTGCCCTCCCTTAGATAGATGGTGCCCATATTTCCGTCAGTCTTGGCGAAATGCGGGAAAATATATTTATTGATTTTCAAGTAGATATCCCTCGCTTCTTCAAATTTTCCCGATTCGCCGTATGCGAAAGCCATTTTGTACCACGCTTCGTGGTTGTGCGGATTCATTGAGCAGACTACCAGATAATTGTCTATGGCCGTCCTCAAATCGCCCCCCTCTTTTGCCCAGACGCCTCTTTTAAAATAAACGTCGGGAGCAATTCTGTAAACTGATGTAAATACGCACATGATAAAACCTGCCGCGCCCGCCGCATACCACAATGAGCGCGATATCTTGAAATCAATCTCAAGCTTTTTTGCATGCCCTGCCGTCAGCCCGAGCAGGAACCAGAAATACATTGCGGTTGAAGGATTGCGCAGATTGGTTGAAAATACGTTATCCACAAGCACGGCGGCTATTCCCGCGATGCAACCTTTTACAATCAAACTGCCACTGTCCCTGTTTTCGCTTTTGTTGCGCACCGCATTCGTTATCATGATAACGATAAACGCCAGGAAAAGGAGAAGCCCCATGATTCCCGTTTCGGAGAGTATCTGAAGGTATTCGTTGTGGGTGTGGATGGTTACGGGCGTCGCCTCCGGCTGTAGGAAGTATTCCCTCACCCTGTAGTATGGATAGAAGAAAGTGAAATTACCCAGTCCCCATCCCGCAAGCGGCTTAACCTTCACCATGTCAATTGCTGCATTCCAGATATACCATCTTATATTGGTTGTTATCCAGCGGGAAATATGCCCGTATGATAGTGCGCCTGCCGCGACGACCGCAATATAAGGACTCCATTTTTTTATAAAAGGGCCTTTGATATTTACGAGAAACAGAAGAGTTGCTATTCCGAAAGCCGCTCCGGCTATGGCCGCCCTTGACCTTGTTGCGAGTATGCCGAGAAAAGCTGCGGTTATGAATACGATGAGAAAGATGCGCTCATTCTTTTTAACGTTTTTTGAAAACAGCATTGCCGAGGCGAGAGTTGCCAGCATCATGATATGACCCGCGAAAAAATTAGGGTTGCCGAAGGTGGACACGATGTATTTCCTGGGGCCGATGAAATTAAATAAAGCTGTAAAGGAAGCGATTATGCCGGCCGCAATCCATATATAAACGTCATTTTTATTAAAGTCCATATTTGAGGCGCAGATGAATATCAGAAAGTAAAGGATGTAGTCTTCAAGGCTTCTCGCAGCGCCGTATCCGAAGGGCGCGGCAAAAGAAGAGAATAGAATCCATGCGGCGAAGAGTATGAACACCGTTAAATTTTTCATCTCAAACTCAAATCCCTTTTTCTTAATTATAAAAAGAGCTGACAGCAGGATGCAGAAAATATACCCCGCAATATTTTTAATGACGGTATAGTCATAAGCCGGAGTAAACCTGATAAGAGGGCCGGCAAAAAGGAAAATAAAAATAGCCGCCCTTTCGTATATTTTTGAATTAACCTCTGTTTTTTTCTTAATGTTCTTCATTTATTATCCTTCTTTTCCCCTTTCTGTTCTTCTGCGGATTCAGGATTTCAAAGGCATGCTTATAATTATATCATAATGATTGAAGCGTAAAAATCCATGGTGCATGATAATTTTCAGTAGAAACGGCCGGATAAAAAGTAATGCAGAATATTTGACAAGGCGGTTAAAGCTTCTAAAATAAGGGAGAGATTGCAATTTTAAAAAGGAGACAGAGATGGCGAAAATGGCTTTTATAGGAGCGGGAAGCATAGGTTTTACCAGGGGGCTTATAAGGGACATACTCACCTTTCCTCTGCTCAAAGATGCAACCATAAGCTTGATGGATGTTGACAGGGAGCGCCTTGAGTTTGCGAAAAAGTCCGTGGAGAGAATTGTTTCGGCGGGAAAATATCCTGCAAAGATTGAAGCGACCATGGACAGGAAAAAGGCGCTTAAGGGTGCGGATGCAGTTCTCTGCACTATACTTGCCGGCGGTGTAAACGTATGGAGGCATGATATAGAAATTCCCAAAAAGTACGGGGTGGATATAAACGTAGGCGATACCCGGGGGCCGGCAGGAATCTTCAGGGCATTGAGAACCATACCCGTTATGCTGGACATATGCCGCGATATAGAAAAGCAGTGTCCGAATGCAATTTTGTTGAACTACACTAATCCCATGGCGATGCTCTGCAGGGCAATGCAGAGTAAAACGGCTGTAAAAGTTTCGGGCCTCTGCCACAGCGTACAGGGAACTGCGGAAATGCTTGCCAAGTGGATAGGCGCGGATATGAACCGGATAACATACTTATGCGCGGGGATAAATCATCAGGCGTGGTTCTTAGAATTTAAAAAGGACGGGAAGGACGCATATCCGCTTATACGCAAAGCGATGAAGAAAAAAGAGGTGTATCAGCACGAACTTGTAAGAAACGAGATGCTGCTTGCTCTCGGTTATTATGTTACCGAGTCAAGCGGGCATAATTCGGAGTACAACTGGTGGTTCAGGAAAAGACCTGACCTGATAGAAAAGTACTGTACCCACAGCACAGGATGGAATCCCGGAGTATATGCGTATATTCTCAAGTATTATCTGGACAGAGAAAACACGTGGAAAGATGATATAAAGAAATGGATGGAAGAACCCGTAGACCTTAAAAGAGGGCTTGAATATGCCGCAAGTATTATAAATGCTTACATGGGCGGAGCGCCTTACATGTTCAACGGAAATGTCCCTAATGACGGGATTATAACCAACCTGCCAAAAGATGTCTGTGTTGAAGTGCCCGTACTGGCCGACAAAAAAGGATTTAAAGCGATACATGTCGGAACGCTTCCTCCGCAGTGCGCGGCTTTGAACAATATCAGCGTTGCCGTTGAAGAGATGGCTGTTGAAGGCGCACTCACGGGAAATGCGGAAATGGTTTTTCATGCGATATGCTACGACCCTCTTACGGCAAGCGTCCTTTCGCTGGCAGAGATACGGAAGATGGTTGAGAAGATGTTTGAGAAGAACAAGCCGCATCTGCCGCAGTTTAAAAGCGTAAGGTTTTGAGGACGGCAGATTCATTCGTTAGCTTTTTCTGTTCTTTAATCCCATGCGTTAATTGCGGCTGTCACGGCCATAGAGGTTATATTGACTACATAGGCACATTTGGTATAATATGATACTTCTCATCGTGAATAAGAACAAATGGGGATATAGCTCAATGGGAGAGCGTCCGCCTTGCACGCGGAAGGTTGCGGGTTCAACTCCCGCTATCTCCACTTAGATTAGCATTCTTAGGGAGTTGAAGAGAGCGAAGTCAGGGATTGCGACGAATAGGCAGCAATCCCAGCGAATGGCCGACCTGAGCCGTATTGGGAGGCGAACGGCGCCAACTCCCGCTATCTCCACCATTTTGAACCCGCAACCTTAAAGGGGTGCGGGGGAAAAAGTTTCCCCGCGTGTTCTGTTTGGGGGGGAGGACTATATCAGGAGGGGGAAACACCCCTTCCTGAAGAGCGGAGCGAGGTTGGGGGTTCAACTCCCGCTATCTCCACTTAGATTAGCATTCTTAGGGAGTTGAAGAGA
>CAZAMK010000025.1:0-3811 GCA_964486345.1 uncultured bacterium | reverse complement strand
TGGCCGACCTGAGCCGTATTGGGAGGCGAACGGCGCCAACTCCCGCTATCTCCACTTAGAGGAAATGCATTAAGACGCACAAAAGTTTGTCATTGCGAGGAATGTTGTTTATGACGAAGCAATCTCAATGACAAGGTTGAGATTGCCGCGCCAAACTGCGGCTCGCAATGACAAAAACGTTGGATGGAATAAAACATGGCTAAAAAGACGGATTCGCTGGTAAAGATAATGGGGGAAAAGGACATAGAGAAGGAATTTCTCGGCGGCCTTGAATTTATTACCGATGATTTGTTTTCCATATTTGAAGAGCTGTTAAAGATGAAAGCATTCCCCAACAGGGAACTGATTTTTGCCGTTATGAGGGAAGTGGACGAGATAGAAACTTTCCTTGACGATTACGGCGCCTCCCATAACAAGAAGTTCTTCTATTTCAGGGAGCTCATAGGTTCCATAAGGTGGATAAATATCGTTATCTTCCAGGGATTACATCTGCTTGTCCGGCTTGACAGCTACCATATGGAAATATCTGCCGGTGAAAAAAACGAGTTTAGAAAACAACTGAAAAAGACAATCACCTTTTATCTTGACGAATTGAAAAATCTTGCACTTGAATTGAAGGGAGAGGCGGAGAAATACGGCTTCAAGAAAAATAAGGCAAAGTTCGGGGAGCAGACAACTTTAGTGCAGATGCAGAAAAAGATTTTGCCTCCTGACCTGAATGAAAACATTGTAAAGGAAAAAGAAGAGCGTGTTTTTCAGGTGCTGGTGAAATTCCTTGAAAATTCCGAAGCGTTCAACATGTTCGTATGCAACGTTAAAACCGAAGAGGAAATTACGGAGGCGGTGACGGAAGAGGTTCTTGAAAAATACAGGTCCATTTTCAACCAGATGGAATCGCTTTATGACACATACCTGAAAAACACAGAAGTTGAGAAAAGTCTCCACGAATTAAGGACTGTGCGAAGTTATATAGCCATTACGCTTCACCTTCTTGAAATAGGCAGAGCACTTGTGCATTTTTACGAAAGGCACAGCGACAAGGTGAGCAGGTACTCCACAGCCGTTCAAATTTCAAGCCTGGTCAACAAACGCAAAATAAAGGAAACGCTAAAGGAGCTGGTGCTCGCATATTCAATAATTTTTCTTCTGAAAGGCAAAGACATATCCGTAAGAATCTTCAGGAAGATGGGCAGGGATGCGGATGAGTTTATTTATGATACAAAGAAGATGATAATCCCCTCCCATCGGCTTGAGGATTTTCACCTGCGGCCGATAATGCCGGTAACGCAGATAGCGGGAAAATACGATATAGACACCCATCTCTACTACAACAGAAACAAATACAACCTGAAAAGCCCCATAGAGATGGCGATAGCCATACCCGACATAAGAGATGTTCTCGCAAAGGAAAATGTTGATATAATGATACAGGGTCCGAGAAAATCAGTTGTAGAATTATGCGAATTTCTCAAAGACAGATGCGGGGCGTATGAAAAGGCGATTGTCTGCAATCTGATATCTTCCGAAGTCCGCCTTTAATACCAATTTTCAGATAGAACAGCATTCTGTTTTCGTATTCATTGCATTATGTGCGGCAAAAAACATAACGCCAACGAGAAAATATAAAATGGCAAAAGACAAAAGAATGAGAAAGACGGATTCTTTATCGGGTGGGCGGAAAGTGGAAAAAACATTAAAACTGCTCAAAGAACTTGCCTGAAAAAATATTTTTGATTATCTATTGACAGAGCGAAATAAAAAGGGTAATATCTACAGTCTTGACAGCAGAAAAATAAAAGAGTATAATTATCTGCGCAAGTTAAAAACCATATCATTCTTTTAAATAACTTTAAAAGATTGCTTTGGGTAGTTCTTTGAAAATTTACCGGTTTTGATTAGCACAAAACTCTATGTGCGAAACAAATTCCGGTATAAACAATTTATGGTCAAGCTAGAAAGGGCACGTGGTGGATGCCTTGGCGAAACCTGGCGATGAAGGGCGTGGCAAGCTGCGAAAAACCCCGGTGAGGTGCAAGCAACCTTTGACCCGGGGGTACCCGAATGGGGCAACCCTTCTGCCGTAACGGGCAGAAATTCGCCGCAAGGCGAAAGCAAACCGGGGGAACTGAACCATCTAAGTACCCCGAGGAAAAGAAAGAAAATCTCTATTCCCCTAGTAGCGGCGAGCGAACGGGGAAGAGCCCAAACCGTGTAATGGTAATAGCGTAGGTGCGTTCATTACTCGGTGTTGTAGGGTCTGACGTGAGAGGACCTACCCTCTTAACAGGTTTAAAAGTTTTTCAGGATAGTTGAATGGCCTGGAAAGGTCAACCACAGAAGGTGAAAGTCCTGTAAGCGAAATTCTGAAAGCGCCTGTGTTAGATTCCTGAGTACTACGGAGGTACCGTGAAGCTCCGTGGGAAACCGGGAGGACCACCTCCCAAGGCTAAATACAAGGTTTCGACCGATAGTGTACAAGTACCGCGAGGGAAAGGTGAAAAGAACCCCGGAAGGGGAGTGAAATAGAACCTGAAACCGTGTGCCTACAAGCAGTCGGAGTCCCGAGCAATCGGGATGACGGCGTGCCTATTGAAGAATGAGCCGGCGAGTTATTGGTTGCAGCAAGGTTAATCCGCTTCAGCGGAGGAGCCGTAGCGAAAGCGAGTGGTCTTAAACGGGCCCATGAGTTGCAGTTAATAGACCCGAAACCGGGCGATCTATCCATGGCCAGGATGAATTCGCTGTAAAAAGCGAAGGAGGTCCGAACCAGTGATCGTTGCAAAGATTTTGGATGAGCTGTGGATAGGAGTGAAACGCTAATCAAGCTCGGTGATAGCTGGTTCTCCCCGAAATGACTTTAGGGTCAGCCTCACCATATAGAATGATGGGGGTAGAGCACTGATAGGGCAAGGTTCCATACCTGGAGCCAAGTTCTTTCAAACTCCGAATACCATCATTTGTTCGGTGGGAGTGAGACTGTGGGGGCTAAGCTCCATAGTCAAGAGGGATTCAGCCCAGACCATCAGCTAAGGTCCCTAAATCCAGACTAAGTGGTAAAGGAGGTGGGATCACATAGACAACCAGGAGGTTGGCTTAGAAGCAGCCATCCTTTAAAGAAAGCGTAACAGCTCACTGTTCGATGTGATTCTGCGCCGACAATTCAACGGGGCTCAAGTCTGGTACCGAAGCTATGGCATGTCATTAGCGCAAGCGAAGGCATGGGTAGGGGAGCATTCCCTGGCGATGAAGTTCGTCCGTAAGGGCGGATGCAGCCATGGGAAGAGAGAATGTCGGCATAAGTAGCGAAAATTCCGATGGAAATTCGGAACGCCGAAAGCCTAAGGTTTCCTGGGGAAGGTTCGTCCGCCCAGGGTTAGGCGGGAGCTAAGTTGAGGCCGAAAGGCGTAAGCGATGCACAGCTGGTTAATATTCCAGCCCCATCTGGTAAGCGTTATCACCGAAGGGGGGACGGAGAAGGATAGGTCATCCGGTCATTGGTCGTACCGGTTTAACTCCGGAGGTCCGCTTGTGGTAAATCTATAAGCACCAGGACCGAAGGAGGAATACGAGCCCAAACGCAAGTGCGGGTGAAGTGGCCGAGTCAGTCTTCCAAGAAAAGCCTCTAAGGGAGTTTATCAGGTGCCCGTACCGCAAACCGACACAGGTAGGCTGGGGGAATACCCCAAGGCGCGCGAGAGAACTCTAGCTAAGGAACTCGGCAATTTAACCCCGTAACTTCGGAAGAAGGGGTGCCCCGGTAGGGTACAGTTATTTATAACTATGCCTGAAAGGGCCGCAGTGAAATGGCTCC
>CAZAMK010000024.1:8286-11347 GCA_964486345.1 uncultured bacterium | reverse complement strand
TACGTTGAGGAAGCCGGCCGACGCAGGCAACAAAGCTCTATGTATGAAATCAAACTGGTATTAGATGAAGTTTCTGAATGCGAGATAATCAAGGATGGCTTTTCCGAGAGTCTCGGCTATCGCCCTCCTCACCTCTATATCTCTTAAGTTCCACTCCACGTTCGGATTGCATAGAAACCCCACTTCTGTAAGAACAGCTGGCATCGGAGTATATCTCAAAACATAAAAACCTCTCCGTTTTGTACCTCTGTCCGGAGTCAGCAGTCTTTCAGCAAGCCGCTCCTGCACAAAATCGGCCAATATCCTGCTTTCGTCAACAGCCGTTGTGGCGCTCAAATCTTCAAGTATTTTTACAAGAGCAGAATCTTTTTTCTGGTCGTCCTCCAACCCTTCAATGTCGGAAGGCGCAGGCAAAAACATCAAATTTTCTTTTTCCCCGGAATAGTAGGTTTCAAACCCGTTTGCCTCCGGATTTTTGGAGATGGTTGAATTGGCATGAATGCTGAAAAATATATCTGCGTTAATATCTTTCGCCATCTGCACCCGTTCTTCAAGAGAAATGTTGAAATCCTCATCTCTGGTAAGATAAATTTTTATATTGGACTTTCTTGCCAGTTCTTTCTTCAGGTATTCTCCCATCCTCTTGGCTATGTCAAGATTTACGGCTTTTTCTTCAAGCCCGTAATTCCCCACCGCGCCTCTGTCGCTTCCGCCATGTCCCGGGTCTACTAAAATCACAAATCTGTCTTTTTTAAGGGCTGTTTTTTCTTCCGGCTTTCTCTTCCACGGCTCTTCCTTTACGGCCGGCGCCTCTGTTTTTAAACCGGCAAGAATTTTACCGAAGTCATCAACGGGTATAAGAATCTCTCCCTCCACTTCTTTAACCGGCGAATTAAGATATTCCTTCCTGCCTCCAAAAATGACCTCCTTGCTGCCCAGGCGGAATTTTATCTCGCCGTCTTCGTGAACTATGAATATCCTGTCCTCAACCATCCCCCACGAGTCTTCGCAATTAAGTATCCGGAGCAGACTTTTTACGGATATATATGAAACATTGTCTATTATGTATGCGGGGATTTTTTTATCTTTTATTTCCTCGGCAAGGTTAAGCGAAAAACAAAATGAAGGGTATAGAAATAATATCAGGAGCAAACACAAGCTTATTTTTTTTTTGATTCTCATTGTTTTCTAAATCCCCTTACTCCCCCTTTTTCAAAGGGGGATATAAGAGAGCTGTCCGCGGGGTCTTTCCTCTTTTCCCGAATCCCGAGTCCCGAACCCCGTCATTTTTCCAGTGGAGGCGGCGGTGCCCCGCGCGTCCTCGCTTCGCTCTTTAAGGGGAGGGCTTCTCCCCTTAATCTTCCCCTCCGAACCGAAAATCGCAGGGGACAATCCTTTCCCCTGCACCCCTTTGCTGTCCGCGGGGTCTTTCCTCTTTTCCCGAATCCCGAGTCCCGAACCCCGTCATTTTTCCAATGGAGGCGGCGGGTACTGCCCCCGCGTCCAGAAAGAGCGTGAATAATGTATCTACCTGTGTAGTCCGGAGTTTGCTCTTTGGAAAGCATCTCTCTCCGGACAAGCTATACTTTCCGCAGTCTTTTTGGTTATTTCCCTGCAGGGAAAAGACGAACCTGCAGAAAAATCTCCTCTTAGCGACTCACTCCACAAAGGTGAGGAGGACCTTTTATGGGTGAGTAACTGCATTATTTATGCAGCCAGTGCGTTTGCCGTTGTGGCAGTTGTTTTTTGTCAGTTTTTAAAGAGTTCCCGACAAACTCTACAGGCAACTTTACCCCCGCTTTCTCCCTGTCAAAGCCTATTTCGCCCCCTTTGAAAGCGTTTTTGCTCCTATTAAGATACCTTGAAAGAGACATTGATGTCAACCTCCCTTGAGCTTTCTGTCTATGTCCCTCTTCAAATCTCTGTCTTTTATCTTCTGCCTCTTATCATAAGTCTTTTTGCCCTTTGCAAGCGCAATTTCAACCTTTGCAAGCCCTCTCTTGTTGAAATAGACGGCGAGGGGAACGAGCGTAAGGCCTTTTTCCTCCCCCTTTCTGGTAAACTTCTTGATTTCCCGCCTGTTCAGCAGAAGTTTCTTCTTTCTTAACGGCGGAGGTTTTTCAAGTGCCGCAGGATACGGAGCAATGTAGAAGTTGTATAGAAAAACCTCCCCTCCCTCAATTCTGGCAAAGGACTCTTTTATGCTCCCCTTTCCTTCTCTCAAAGACTTCACCTCCGGCCCCTGAAGAATCACTCCGGCTTCTATCTTTTCTATTATCTCGTAATCAAAATACGCTTTTTTGTTATCAAGTCTCATAAGACACCATAGGGTTAAGTCAAAAGTTAAAAGTCAAAAGTAAAAAATCAAAAGTCAAAAAATTGAGGATTTATTTCACACGGACATTTTGTTGTTATGACGAAGATATGTTATAGTTTTACCGTTCATTTGTCAATTATGAGGAGGACAATGAAAGTACAATTTCTGGGGGCGGCAAAAAACGTTACAGGGTCAAAATTCCTGCTGGATATCTCCGGCAAACGCATACTCATAGATTGCGGCATATACCAGGAAAGAGAACTTAAAGACAGGAACTGGGAAAAGTTCCCAGTTCCGCCGGAATCCATAGACGCAATACTCCTGACTCATGCCCACCTTGACCACTGCGGCTATCTTCCGAAAATAGTCAAAGACGGTTTCAAAGGCGATATATTCTGCACCGAACCTACCGCCGAAATTACAAAAATAACACTCCTTGACGCAGGCAGGATACAGGAAGAAGACGCGGAGAAGAAAAGCAGGCGCCATATTGAAGAAGGCAAAAAAGGAGTTTTTCCGGAAGTTCCTCTTTATACGGCCGCAGACGCCGAAAAAGTTTTTCCGCTTTTTAAAGGGTATCCTTATGAAACCTCCTTTGATGTCGCTGAAGGGATAAGAGCCTCTTTCCACGATGCCGGTCATATACTGGGTGCGGGGATGATTCAGCTTGAGGTTGAAAAAAACGGCGGTCCAAAAAAGATTATATTTTCAGGGGACATAGGCAGGAGGGACAAACCTATACTG
>CAZAMK010000024.1:0-8276 GCA_964486345.1 uncultured bacterium | reverse complement strand
GTCTCTTTTTGAGGAGGCGGATGCGGTCTTTATAGAATCCACCTACGGAAACAGAGAGCATAAAAGCGAGGAAGATGCGGGAACCAGGCTGGCGGAAATAATAAACGCCGCGGTGTCAGCGGGCGGCAATATAGTGATACCTACCTTTGCCATAGAGCGCGCACAGGAAATCCTGTTTTTCCTTAGCAAATTCCTTAGAGAAAAAAAGATTCCCCGCCTGACTGTTTTTGTTGACAGCCCCATGGCGATAGACGTAACCGAAGTATTCAGGAAATTTCCGGAATATCTGGACCAACACACGCGCGCACTGATAAAAAACGGCCGATCCCCTTTTGATTTCCCCATGCTCAAACTGACACGCACAACCGACGAATCCAAAAGCATAAATAACATAAATGACCCCTCCATAATAATTGCAGGTTCGGGAATGTGCACCGGCGGCAGAATAAAACACCACCTTATACAAAATATCACCAGGACGGAATCAACAATCGCATTTGTCGGATACCAGGCAAACGGGACGCTGGGAAGAGAGATAGAGAACAAACCCGAAACGGTAAGAATACTCGGCGGATATTTCCCGGTAAAAGCCAGGATTGAGAGCATAAACGGCTTCTCGGCGCACGCGGATAAGAACGAACTGATGAGATGGCTCGACGGATTTGTGAAACATCCTCAAAAAATATTCGTGGTGCACGGCGAAGAGGAAGCGGCGGATGAATTTTCCGCGTTTCTGAAAACGAAGATGAAGAGCGAGATTGTCACGCCTGAATATCTTTCCGAATATCCGATTTAACCCCCATTCCAATACCAATTTTAATTCACGCATAGAGTGCGGCGGCAAGTCCCGACTGACAAAGGCAGACGGCCTTTGTCGGGATCCCGATGTATCTTATTCGGGAGAGGAAGTGACGTCTCCCGATGCCGATTATTTCGAGGTCAGGAGACCTCTCCCACGAGGAAACCGACGACGCAGCCAATCCGCCACTAAAACCTTGGCGGACTAATCGCAAAACTATCTGCGTGAAGTCAAATTGGCACTAAAAAATGATTTGGCAGATAGTTTTCGCGATAAGAGCCACCGCAATGGAAACCATGCCCACCAGCCCCATTCCGCATGAATATCCGGCGAGAATTATGGGCGTGTATCTCTTCCAATTCGGGCCCACTTTTCTTGCAAAGTAAAACCTCCCGAGAAGGGCGCCGATAAACATCGGCAGGGCCATATGCGGGAAAACCGAGACTCCGCCCACTATCCCGTAGAAAAGAGATATGGGCGCCTTAACGGCCATAAGCAGAAAATACAGCGCCATCCCTATGACGGACGAATTGAATATATACTTGAATTTTATGGCCTCTATCATCCAGTTTTTTCCTTCTCCGAGAGTGCTTGTCGCCCAAAGGGACTGGAACATTGCGTCCATCGGCCACATCTTCTGGACAAAAGGATATGAAGAAGACGGTATCGGAGACATCCGCCAGATTATGGACCAGAACAGGAAACTGCAGAAAAGCATAATTATCAGAGACGTAAATTCCGCCTTGTACCATGAAGTGAATTTTGTCCTGGTAAGCTCAAGTTGTTTAAATTCCTGCGCCGTTGCGCCGTGATTGAAATAGGGCACGGGGGCAAACCATATATCGGCGCCCCTGTATCCGCTCAATATGAAGGTTCCCTCCCTCACCATGGGAAACGATATGCCGCCCGCCTCGCCGGTAATCCCGAACATTCTCGCCGAGGTGTAGCTCAAGAAAGGCGTAAGCACAAAACCGAAGAAAGCAAAAAGGAACACGGGAAATTTAGGGACAAGGATATGGCAGATGATGATATAAACGACCGTTGAAAGGAACCATATTCCAGCGGCAAGCCAGATAGAATAATCGCCCCTGTTTGCCGGAAGCTTTTCTGCAGCTTCCTGTCGGGCTGATTTTTTAGCCCGCATAAAAGTATTGATCATCCTTGCAATTCCTATCAGTGCAACCACTATCCCGCCCGCAATTATTGCATTTATCCAAAAATCAAGGTTGGTGGCAACATTGGCGGGTATGGCGGTCATACCCGGCTGCCAGTTTTTTATGATGCCTGCATGGTAAAGGATGGGATTGCCCACTGTCCTGGATAAAATCGCCCCTATGAAGGAGCCGGTAACAACCCAGAACGGCAGGACAAAACCCGTAAGCAGAATGCCAAGTTCAGTCATGAAACCAAGCATTGACGAGGGGAATACCGTGCCCATCTTGGAAGTAAAGTCAACCCATGGAATCGGAAGCAATTGGAACGGCTTTGTCATCAAAAGACCGGTTATGGTGGGGATGACGACATAAAATGCCCCGAATATCACGCCTATCATGGCGGAGATGCTGAAAATTCTCCATCTCCATGTCTCTTTCTTACCGCCTACCTCCGCAAGGGCGGTTGCGCCTTCGGATGCGACGGAAGCCATGGGAAAAGTCAGTTTCTCTTTGTCGCTCGTGACGCGGAACAGTGTATAGCCGAGAGAAAACTTATTTATCCTGAACAGGACGTTGTGGACAATCAGAAGCAATACGGGTATCAGCCACGCCCTGTGGAAAAACGTTCTTTTTATCAGCGCTTCAGAATTTGCCGGCGGGACCGCCCACGCAGGCACATTTTGCGGCAATCCCATTGATTGAGCGTAAGGAGACTGAACGAGATACTGTTTCCATATAAGGTCGCTGAAGGCCCCTCCCTGAAGAACCAGCCCGGCGGCTCCCAGCACAAGCCCTGCGCTTACCAACGAGGCGGCGAGGATATATATTATATAAACTTCTTGTTTCTTCAATTCAACAAAAGATCTCTTCGCCATCTCAACAAGAAGGATTACGGTTACCCACTGCGCCGCTCCGGCTATGCCGCCGCCGGTTATAAGCCCGAGATATATCGCCCCCGGAAGCATTATGAAGCCGATGAAAAGAGCGGCTATAACCGTCTTTAGATTAAAACCTTCCTGAAAAGGCTCAAGTCGGACATCTGTGTCAAACTCAAAGTTTTCTTTTATCTCATCCGCCATTTTTACCTTCCCTTTTAGTAATACTGAATTGATTACAGAGATTGAAAACCGATTACGGAGATTTTTATCACTGCAATCTTTTTTTCAGTAATCTCCGGAATCACAATTTTTTATTATGCGATATCAAGCAGTTTTTTGCCTTTGCCCTCGTATTCCTTTTTGACCTCTCCGCTCACGGTCCTCCATATAAGGAATTGTTTCCTTATGCCGTCCAGAAACCTCCTGTTGAGCCGTCTCCAGTCCGTGGATTCCCCGCTCATTCTTTTCATAATAAGGTTTATCGTATAGAACTCATACTGCCCCATGGGTTCCATTTCCACATTCAGATTCTGGCTCACCCCCAGGTCAAACGGAGCCAGCCATACCGTGGTGTCTATGACATACTTATTTTTGCCCGACGGCAGCTGGCGGGAGGAAAGAGAGGCGCCCCCTGTGTAAAAATTCCCAAGGGAAACGTCCTGATATGAATTGTAGTATTCCGTCAGGAATGTCACCAGCCCGAGAACCTCAAACTCGCTGACCGTAAAGGGGAACTCAAATTCCCAATTATCGCCCTTCGGTTCGGGAAGTATCCATTTCCTCGTCACGTCAGGAACTGCCATGCGGGCCGCCTTTCTTGCGGGATAGAGCGTTGACAGCATAACCGTAATGAATATGATGATTGTGGCAAAAATGGCCGAAAGGGATGAATAATTAAGCGTCAATCCTTTAAGCAGGCCTGTAACCATTAGGATTTTGGCAACCACCTGTCCCAGGAGGTATCCCGCAACCGCTCCCATAACGGCATATACCAGCGACTCCGCAAGAAAAAGCGCGGAAATATGAACCGGCGCAAGGCCGACAGCGCTGTACGTTCCTATCTCCCTTATCCTTTCGTAGACTGAACCGAGCATGGTATTGAGGACTATCAGGGCCGCTATAAGGATGGGAATAATCAGATTGCTTATGCCGGCAAAAGAGGTAAGCCCCATACTGCTGTATATATATGTCTTATCACCCAGGCCGGCAAATATTATGACGGCAAGTTTTGAGATAAATCCTTCAACGAGAGAACTGCCTTCCTCTTTGCCGTCAAAACCGACGGCAACGGAATGTAGAGTTCCACGGATGTTCATAAGCGTCTTGAAAGGAAGTATCGCAATGTTCTCGGCTTCGGTATGGACAAAGGATTCAAGTTTTGTCTGCGTGGAGACAACCTGCGCCGTCCTCTCCATCTTCATTTTTGCGATTTCGCGCTCGGGTATGACGGAAAAATCCGCCGGGGTGATGCGTTCGTCGTCAAGATCTTTTATGTCGTTTACAGCCTTCTCGTCAAATATACCCTTCAAAAGGAGTTTTTTTCCGTATATCCAAAGATACGCACCTCCGATATCCGCCTCTGACAAATTCAGCTGGCCGTACATTTTTCTTGAAATAAGGACCGATTCCTCGGAATCGCTTTCAAACCATTGCCCCTTCAACACCGCATCCTTCACAGGCATAATCTCCCGGGGCGAAAGGCCGAGAAGCCCTGCGGCAAAAACCGTGCTGTCCGAATGCTTTATTTCAATGGCGGTCCTGTTTCCGAGCGCGTCAAGGACGAACCACGACCTCGGAGCTATGACTCCTTTGCCGGAGAACTCGTCTTCGGTATAATCCAGCGCGGTACTCATCAGAGGCGACCATGAACGGTCCCGCAGAAGAATCCCCTGATAAGCGGGTTTGTAGTGTTTTACAATCTGGTTGTATTTCAGATACGACTTTATGGAAGTGAAGGAAAGAACGGTAAATGTCAGCAGAATCAGAGTAATTGCCGTCAGTACGGTTCTTATCGGCCTTCTCTTCATGTTAGCCACGCCCAATGAAAAAGCCGTGGCCGTCGCCGTTATCCTGCCGACGTCGGTTTCGTAAACCTTTGACGTCTCCATCTTCAGCTGGCGCATCTGCTCTTCAAACTTGGAAGCTACTATTGAAAGCACGACGAGAGACAAAGCGAGAACTATGAAAGAAAGGAGTATTACTTCAGGCGCATTTGTAAGTTTGAATGCGGGATGCACCCAGCGCATGACGAAATAAACGGCAAGGAATATGCCAAAAATGCCCGCCACCCTTTTTTCAAGCCTTGCGAAACTGAAAAGCAGTCTTTCCCCGAAATAGGCAAAAGGCAGAAGCAGCATAAAATAGAAAATTATGCCCTTAACCACGTCGTTTGCGGTATTGCGCACATCGGGGTAAGCCCTTGATTCCACCGCCTGCGCCTGCCTTGAATATTTTACAAATTCATACCACTTCCCGTCTTTTTTAGCCTCATCCGCCGTTTGCAGCAGCATCCCTGATTCGTCCTGAAGAACCGCAAGCCTTTCGTTCCTTATGCCAAACTGCTCAAAACTTTCTCTCCTGAACGTATCAAGAATCATCATGTCGCGCGCGCCTTGGTAAGAAGTTTCGTATATTGCAGAGATTGCTCCGGCATCAAACCCAAGCCCTTCAACCTTTTCCTTGCGCATGGATTCTTCGGCATTCAGCAGAAGAAGCCTTTTCCCGAGAGGTCCCGCCTGTCCCAGGATTTTAAACCTTGTTGCGGGATTGACAAATATGCACCCCACCGGTTCGGAATACGAAGTCCAGCGCAAGGGGATAAAATTTGCGTACTGCAGATAATAACCGTATTCGCTGGGAACGCTGTTTGCCATATCAAGAATTTCCACCTTGTCAAGCTGTACGAGATACTGCGGGTCTATAAGGTCAAAAAGGTTTATGGATTTTGCATTGAACAGGACAAGCATCCAGTCCTTGTCCTTATAATCAAGAATCAGCATGACGGGATACTGGACGTCGCCTCCCACCCCGAGGTCGGGAGCAAGATTAATCTCTCCGGTCTCGGAATCCAGAGCGAATGCCTCCAGAGTTATATTGTTTCTCATGGTAAGGTTGGAAAAAGTGACTTTACCATGTTCATCCGTCATCCCTATAATCGTATTTCTCACCCCAATATTGGTCTTTTCAGTAATCACTGACGTGGCAGAAAGCGCTACCTTGGGTATTACGAGTGCGCCAGCTACCGGGTCGCTGGGAATAAAACTTTTGGACGGGTCAAAAGTAACAACCCTCGCATTAAGCGAACCCATGACATCCTTCCCAAGATCAAATGAAACGTCGGGGAAAAAATCAGGGTCGTTGATTGCCGTCTCTAAAAGACCCTTCAGAAACAGGGACTGCCGTTCTATGTTGCCTGCATTAAGATTCCCATACGTATCGGCTGGGGTATCAACGCGCCACCTGCCGTCATTTACGGTAACCAGCGAAAGCGCGGGATGCCCCGCATAAACTATATATTCTCCCTCTGTCCTTATCCTTTCGGGGAGGAAGGTCTGCCATACAAGCCCTCTTTCCGGACTGATGCCGTTCACAAGGGCAGTTTCGGCGTTATACCCCAGACGTTTGCTGACTTTTTCGGAATAAACCATGAATTTTCTGCCGTAGGGTGCGAAAAGCTTCTGGTGGTAAAATTCGGTGGAGTTGTGCCATAGCCCGAGACTTTCGGAACCGTCGGATAAGTCAAGTCCTATAAAAAGCTGCGGGTTTATTATATCTTCCTCCGGAATTCTTTTTCTGAAGAGAGAATCCTTTCGGAGATGCTTCTGGATAAAAGCATCTATGCCTTTTAGACCCTGGTAGTGGGAAGACGTGGCGAGAAACACCAGCGTCCTTTCGGGAGGATTCTGGCTGAAATAATCAAGCAAATCAAGGAGAGTGGAAATGCCTGCCGCGGAAGTTGCTCCGTTTGAAACTGCGGGCACAACGCTGACGCTGTCATAATAACTCTGTATTATTATTACGTCTTTTTTCAAATTCTTATTTCTGCCTTCAAGATATCCGAGAATGTTATAATCCGCTGCTTTCTTCCATGTCATTCTCGCAAACAGCCGCACCGTTGCTTCAGTCTGCGCCAAACTTATAATTGCTCCGCTGTTTTCATGGGCATAAAACCTCGGAACGTCAATCGGGACATTGACGAATTTCTTCTCTCCCTGGATTCTTGTAACATTGCCGGCAGAGGTGAATATAAACGCCCTTGCGCCAAGCATTGCGATAGTACGCCACCTGTCTTCGGAATCAAAATCAAGGACAACGATATTACCCGCAATCTCCTTGCCTTCAAGCTTACGCAGGTCCCCGTCTCCGCCGTATATAAGCTTCCCCTCCACGCCTTCGGGCGGCAGTGTGGACGTTCTCACAAGGTTGGGCCACATGCAATGAAGTTCTATTTTCTTCCCGCCTGCATTCAGAAAAGCGTATTCCTCCAGGGGGACAACCACGCCGAATTCTTCTTTCGCAACCCTCTTAAGCCCTGCCGCCCTGAACTTGTTTTCTATAAAATCCGCCGCCTTTTTGTGCCCTTCAGTCCCGGGAAGCCTGGAGGACACCGATGAGAAGAATTTAAGGTAATCGTCAAGGTTTTCAGAATGGGAGAAAGAGGCGAAAAGAAAGAACAGAAACAGAGGAATTAAGCGCACCTTCCTAATCATTTTTAAACCCCCTCAATTTTTGCCATGCCCTTCTTGATCCGGGATTGATATTCACCTCGGCGACAAACTCTTTCTTCGCGGAAGCCGCATCCCCTTTTTTCTCATAAATCAGCCCTTTCAAAAAATGGGCGTTGGGATAACAGGCGTTTATATCAAGAATCCCTTCAAGGGATGACATGGAACCCGCAAGGTCCTCTTTGTAAAACTTTATAAGTGCAAGATTAAAAGCAAGATTAACATTATTCGGAAAATAAGTCAACCCTTTTTGAGTCCATTTTTCCGCTCCGAAAAGGTCGTTTTTCAACACAAGGGCAGTTATTATTTTTTCATACAGGTTTGCGTTCTGCTTATAGCCCAGCGCCTCCGCCCATTTATCAACCGCACCGTCAAGATTGCCGGCAGAGAAAAGCCTGTCTCCTTCAGAGGATTTCTTCATCCCTGCCGAAAGAGACGGATTGATGAAACATCCCGACAGAATAAAACTGATAAAGGCAAGCAGAATAATTGTCTTATGAAGTTTCATTTTGAGAGACTATTCATCCTTATAATTCTTCTGATGAATATCCATATCAGGAGTAGAAATGCCGCAACCGCTATAATTCTGCTCAAATGGGTTTCCCTGCGGAGAACTGAAGGCCATAATGCGAAGATGGAAAGTATAATTACCGCGTCTTCCCAGAAAGGTGTTTTCTTTTTCATCATATTGAACCAGGTAAACCTTATCCATCCATTCCAT
>CAZAMK010000023.1:0-11413 GCA_964486345.1 uncultured bacterium | reverse complement strand
CAGAGATGTTGCCTCCTACCGGGCGTCCCGAATAAGATGAATGAGAATCATCCCGGCAAAGGCCGTCTGCCTTTGTCATTCGGGACCTCGCTCTCCGGTGAACTCAAATCGCTATTACTATACGGTTGCCGGAAAATTCGTAACAGGTCTTAATAAACCGTCTCTCAAAAAAAAAACATATCGTATGGTTGACATAGTTATCGCAATATGTTAAGTTTTAAGAGGAAAAAACAGAAAAAAAGCGGAAAGTGAATAATACCATAGTTATACAGGAATTATATTCCTGATATATGCAAACAAGAAATATCTTGTTTGCGTTATAGAAGTTTATATCTATTGTATGACAATTGTATAGCGGAAACGCAAGTTTCCATTTCAACGTGCATTTTTTAAAGGGGAGGAAATCATGGGCGGACTTATGATACTCGCGTTTATTGTTTTAATATTGATTGCGAATTCCGTAAAAATAGTCAACGAGTATGAACGAGGAGTCATATTCAGGCTGGGACGTCTTGTCGGTGCAAGGGGTCCGGGGCTTTTTTTCATCATACCGGGTGCTGAAAGGATGGTTAAGATAAGTTTGAGAACGGTAACGTTTGACGTCACTCCGCAGGAAGTAATGACAAGAGACAACGTTCCCATAAAAATAAACGCTGTTTTATGGTTCAGGGTTATGGACCCCTCAAAAGCTATCGTTATGGTGGAAAACTATCATCTTGCCACCATGCAGCTTGCGCAGACTACCTTAAGGGGTATTGCCGGAGAGTTTGAACTTGACCAGATACTTTCCGAGAGAGACACCGTAAACCAGAAACTTCAGCAGATAATAGACGAGCAGACAGATCCGTGGGGAATAAAGGTAAGTATAGTGGAAATAAAGGAAGTGGAACTGCCCGAGACGATGAAGCGTTCCATGGCAAGGCAGGCGGAGGTTGAAAGAGACAGGCGGGCAAGAGTCATCAATGCTGAAGGCGAATACCAGGCGTCCGAAAAACTTATGGAGGCGGCAAAAGTGCTTGCCACCGAGCCGATTGCCATTCAGTTGAGGTTTCTTCAGACAGCCGCGGAGATTGCGGCGGAGAAGAATTCAACCATACTTTTTCCTCTGCCGATAGAATTACTGAAGTTTTTTGAAAGCAACTCTAAAAAATAATTTGGACCATTTTCCGCTATGGGCAAATTTGAAAACATCGGGATAGTCGGACTCGGGCTTATTGGCGGCTCTCTGGCTCTGGACATCAAAAAGAGAGGAATAGCGCGCCGCGTTACAGGTTTCAGCAGAAGGCTTTCAACTCTCAAGAAAGCGAAAGAGCGGGGTATTATAGACGAATATTTCACGGATTTTGAAGAAGGAGTGAAGGGACTGGATTTTCTGGTAATAACTACGTCCGTAGATGCCGTTAAGGATTATTTTCTCAAAGTCAGGAAGTATAAGCCAGAACTGCTTGTCACGGATGCGGCGAGCGTGAAGGTGAAGATAGTCGGAGAGGCGTGCGCGATACTCGGCAAAACCGCAAATTTTGTGGGCTCTCATCCCATGGCAGGTTCTGAAAAAAGCGGTATAGACTCGGTAAAAGAAGGCCTTTTTGAAAACAAGTTTGTGATAATAACTCCCTGCAAGTACACGAAAAAAGAGAATGTTGCGACGGTGGAGGATTTCTGGTCAGCCGCCGGCTCAATCCCCGTTTTTCTTTCGCCAGGACAGCACGACAGAATGCTCGCTCTGACAAGCCACATGCCTCATATCATTGTCTTCACGCTGGTTTCGCTTCTGGGAAAAGTAAAGGACAAGGAGACTCTGCTCAAGTGCATAGGGACCGGATTTCTTGATACCACGAGAATCGGCAAGAGCAGTCCGGAATTGTGGGCGGAGATATTCACTGCAAACAGGGAGAACATGATTTTGTGGATTGAGGAGTTTGAAAAAGCACTGGCTGGAATGAAGAAGCTTGTTAATGAGGGCTCATGCGGAAAACTTATTAAAAAACTAAACCTTATTAAAGAGACGAGGGAACGGCTGGATGAAAAGAGAAAAAATATTTAATGGCGTGAAAAGAGCGGTTGTAAAAATAGGAACGCAGGTTCTGACTTCTCCGAACAACCGGCTTGACGTATCTGTTATTGAACATCTGGTTCAGCAGGTCTGCCGCCTGAAAGAACAGGATATTGAGGTCATAATTGTAACTTCCGGGGCGATTGCCGCTGGAATGCACGTGCTCGGCTGGGAAAAAAGGCCGGAGCGTATTGACGAACTTCAGGCGGCCGCAAGCATAGGGCAGAGCAGGCTTATGAGGGTTTACGAAAGGCTGTTTAAGGAGGAAGGTATAAATGTAGGACAGATTTTGCTGACAGGTGATGTTTTTACCGTCCCCGTAAGAAAGAAAAATGCAAAAGAAGCGATTAAAACGCTTCTCAAACTTAACGTTATCCCGATAATAAACGAGAATGACAGTGTTGCCGTTGAGGAAATAAAACAGGAAATAAAATTCGGCGGTAACGATACCCTTGCCGCACTTGTATCTGAACTTGTTTCGGCGGATATGCTTGTTATACTGACTGACGTTGACGGATTAAGCGTGTGCGACCCCAAGAGGACGGGCAGATGCGAAGTCATCAGTTATGTTGACGATTTTTCTGCTGTACACAGAAATATTGAGAAAGGCGTTCCTTCCCGCCATGGCACCGGAGGGATAGAAAGCAAGATAGCGGCGGCTAAATATGTAACTGAACGGGGAGTGTCGTGCGTCATACTGAACGGCAAGAAAACATGGAGTATAAAGGAAGCTTTTGAAGGAAAAGACGTGGGAACGATTTTTGTTCCGTGCGGGAAAAAGGGCGGGAGATAAAACAATGGGATGGAAGGAGATTGTGCTCGGGAAGGCGGAGAGGACAAAGGAAGCGGCCCTTAATGCTTTGAATTATACTTCCTCCCAAAAGGATAATTTCCTTTCGGCTCTGGCCGCCAATATCGGCAGGAACAGAAAGAAAATAATAAAGGCGAATAAAAAGGATTCTGAAGGTGCCGTCAGAAGCGGCTGTTCCTCCGCATTTATAGACAGGTTGACGCTGAATGACGACAGAATAGACAATCTGCTGAAAAGCATAGAGGTTGTGAAAAATCTTTCTGACCCCGTCGGCAAAAAAACATGGGAAATAATGCGTCCCAACGGCCTGAAGATAGAGAAAGTGAGAACGCCCATAGGAGTCATAGGCATCATCTATGAATCCAGGCCCGACGTCACCGTTGAGGCTGGAATTCTGTGCCTGAAGTCGGGAAACGGAGTGATTTTGAGAGGCGGAAAGGAAGCAAAACATACAAACCGCGCGCTTGCGGGGATAATGAAGGACAGTTTGAGGGAAGCGTTCCTGTCCGAAGATATGCTGAACCTGGTGAGCGAAGGAGGCAGAATGTCCGTAAAATATCTCCTGTCGCTTCACAGGCACATTGATTTGATAATCCCGAGGGGCGGGGAATCGCTCATACGCATGGTTGTGGAAAACAGTCTGATACCCGTTATAAAGCATTATAAGGGCGTATGCCATACCTATGTTGACAGGGATGCCGATTTGAACATGGCGTTGAAGGTCTCTTTCAATGCGAAGGTTCAGAGGCCGGCAACCTGCAACGCCATGGAAACGCTCCTTGTGCATAAAGATATTGCGCACAAATTCCTGCCCCAAATGGCGGAGATGTTTGAGAAGGCCGGCGTTGAAATGAGAGGGTGCGAAAAAACCGCTGTAATACTGCGCGGTATAAAAAAAGCGTCGGACGAGGACTGGGGCGCCGAGTATCTGGACCTAATCGTTTCAATCAGGATAGTGGACTCGGCCGAATCTGCAATAGAGCACATCAACCGTTACGGTACGATGCATTCCGAGGCGATTATAACGGAAAACAAAGAGACCGCCGTCAGATTTTTCAAAGAGGTTGACGCCGCCGCGCTGTTTCACAACGCGTCCACGAGGTTTACCGACGGCGGAGAGTTCGGGCTGGGTGCGGAGATAGGGATTAGCACGGACAAGATACATGCGCGCGGCCCCATGGGACTGGAAGAACTTACAACCTATAAATACCTGATTCACGGCAATGGGCAAATCCGTCAGTAAAAAAATAGGCATCATGGGAGGCACGTTTGACCCCGTCCATACGGGGCATCTCGTCATTGCTGAAAAGGCGAGGGAAGAGTTTCTTCTGGACAGGGTCATTTTTGTCCCTGCCGGAATTCCGCCGCACAAGAAAAAAGCGTTCGTTGCGCCGGCGCACCGTTTTGCAATGGTGCAGCTTGCCGTAGCGGGGAACAGGCATTTTGAGGCCTCGGATATGGAGATAAAAAGACAAAAGCCGTCCTACACCTATGACACGGTTTTGCTTGTGCAGGCGCAAAATCCAGGAGCGGAGATATTCTTCATAACCGGAGAAGACGCGTTTTGCGAGCTGAAAACATGGAGCAGGTACAAGGGTCTTGTAAAGAAAACCGTTTTTCTGGTTGCCCCGAGGGGGGAAAAAAGGCGCATGCCCGAGATACCTTTTTTGAAGTATGAATTTATAGATTCTCCCTGTATTGAAATATCATCGTCATACATCAGAGATTGTTTTTTAAGCGGAAAGACTGTAAAATACTTACTTCCCGACAAAGTTCTGAAATACATAAGGAGGCACTGTTTTTATGGAGCGTAAGACGGTACAAGAGGATATAGAAGCAATATATAAGAAAGCATTGGAAGAAGCGTCGGCGGCGGATTCGTCCGGCATGGAAAGCTGGAAGGTGAAATATCTCGGTAGGAAAGGGGAGATAAACAGTCTTTTTTCCCTGCTTTCCGGGCTTTCAGCCGAAGAAAAGAAGGATGCCGGCGCACGGATTAACGATTTGAAAAACAAACTTGAGGGCATGTACGGGGAAAGAAAAGAAGGTATGGATAAAAAGAAAAAGAGCGTGAATCTTTCTTTCCCGGGAAAACTCCCCTCAATCGGCTCATTGCATCCTATCACGGTGGTGACGCGGGAGATGACGGCAATTTTTTCCGAGATGGGGTTCGGGATTGTCTCGGGGCCGGAGATAGAAACGGACTATTACAATTTTGAGGCGCTCAACATACCCTCGGAACATCCTTCAAAGGATGTATGGGACACGTTCTACATAAGCGAGAAAGACAAGGTTCTTCTGCGGACGCATACCAGCCCGGTTCAGGTCAGGATAATGGAAAAGACTGCCCCTCCCTTAAGGGTTGTGGCGGTGGGCAAGTGTTTCAGGAAAGACGACGTGGATTCCACCCACAGCCCGGTTTTCCACCAGATGGAAGGGCTGATGGTTGACGAAGGCATAAATTTTTCACACCTAAAGGGGATGCTCACCCATTTTATAACGCGGATGTTCGGCGACAGCGTGAAGGTGAAATTCACTCCGGCTTTTTTCCCGTTTACCGAGCCGAGCGCGGAAGTGAGCATGTCCTGCAGAATATGCAAGGGAGGCGGCTGTTCAACCTGCCATAGCACAGGGTATATAGAAGTTCTCGGCTGCGGAATGGTTCATCCGCAGGTATTCAGGAATGTCGGATACGATACCGGTAAATTTACCGGTTTTGCTTTCGGCATGGGCATTGAGCGGCTTGCGATAATAAAATTCGGCATCACCGACATCAGATATTTTTACCAGAACGACATAAGGTTCATCAGCCAGTTTTCGTAAAGAGGAATATTTCCCTCGCTCTGTTCCTCTCCCCGAGTGGAGAGGAATTAAAGGTGAAGGGGGGGCAAGGAGGATTTTTAAATTGAGGTACTCGTACAAGCTTATAGCGGAATATATTGACGGCGCCGTGGAGAAAGACGAACTCATAGGATATCTTGAGATGCTCGGACTCAATCCGCTGGTAACTGACAACGCGGGCGGCGATGCTGTGTTTGAGCTGGAGACCCCGGCAAACCGCGGCGACCTTTTGAGTTTAACCGGCGTTGCGCGGGAAATTCTGCCGTTTATCCCCCACTCCCTGAATCTGCCTGAAAGCGGATTGAAAGAAACCTTATCCGACAGCATTCCCGTCAGGATTGAAGATAAAAACGACTGTTGCTATTATTCCTGCAGGATAATAAAGGGAATAAATCCTTCGGCGCATTCCGCATGGCTGAAGGAAAGCATGGAAAAGCTCGGCTGCCGGAGCAGTTTCAGCGTTGTTGACATATCAAACTACATAATGGCAGAGACGGGACAGCCTCTGCACATGTTTGACCTTGACAGGATTGAAGGTTTTATAGAGGTGAGGAGGGCGAAGAAAGGAGAGGTTCTGGTAACTCTGGACGGCAAAAAAAGGGAACTGGACGGGGGTGTTCTTGTAATTGCGGATTCAAAGAAGGTTATCGCTCTCGCCGGCATTATGGGCGGGGCGAATTCCGAGGTTGCGGCAAATACGAAGAACATTCTGATAGAAAGCGCCGTTTTCAATCCCGTGGTTGTGCGCAGGGGAAGAAGAAAACTCGGGCTTGCTACGGAAGCGTCTGCCAGGTTTGAAAGAGGGATAGATGCCGGATGCTGTAAGCGGGGGATGTCAAGGGCGGCTTTCCTCGTCAATCAGATATGCGCAGGTGAAACGGGTCCGCTTTCCGAAGCCGGAGGCATGGATGAACAGGCGCCGGAAATTGAGCTTGAAGGCGAAAAAGTCAACAAGCTTTCAGGTCTTGAAATAAGAAGCGATTTCATAGAGGAGCTTCTCGGCAAACTGAACTTTGAATTAGAAAAGAAAGGTTCCGTTTATGCGGTAAAGCCACCTCTTTACAGAAGGGACATAAGGGAGGATGTGGACGTCATTGAAGAAATTGTGAAATACAGGCAGTATTCCGCAGTCCCGTCAGAAATACCTTCATCTTCCATAAAGCCGACGGCTTCATCCGCCGAGGTTCAAACCATGGAGAAGATAAAGGATATCTCCGTGCGGCTCGGATTTACGGAAGTCGTGAATATGGGGATTACTTCAAAGGAGAATGCAGATATCCATGGCGGCCCTGTTCCGGCAGAAATAGAAAATCCTCTGTCGGCCAATCTGGGATTCATGCGCACCAGCCTTATCCCGGAGATGATGGAATCGGCGGGCTTTAACGTGAATCATGAAGTAAAGAGTTTTAACATATTTGAACTGGGCAGGGCCTACCGGAAGGAAAAGAGTTCTTTCTCCGAAGAATGCAGAATCGCTTTTCTTTCCGTTAATTCCGGCGGGTTTTTCGCTCTGAAGGGGAAAATCCATGAATTGCTTGAAAAAAGCGGGATAGGGAACATTGATTATAAAGCACAGCCGGGTATCTTTTCTCCGGACGAGAACCTCGGCATATATTGCGGTGTAATTGAGGCGGGAGATATTTTTATCGTATCGGAAGAGATGAAAGACAACTACGGCCTGAAAAAGGAGGATGTTTGCGGCGTAGAGATACGTCTTGAAAAGATTAAGGAACAAATGGCTTTTTCAGGCGCTTTCAGAGAGCAGGCCAGATATCCTTCGTCGCGCCGTGATTTGTCTTTCATCTTCCCCGAAGATATAATATGGAAGAAGATTGGGGATTTGATTCTGTCGCTGAATCTGCCTGCGGAAAAAATAGAGTTTTTTGATTTCTATAAAGGAAAGAACATTCCTGATTCCAGCATGAGCGTAAGTTTCTCGGTAGTTTTCAGATCCCATGAAAGGACGCTCGGGGCGGAAGAGGTTGCCGGCTTTACGGAAAAAATCATAAATGCCGTTTGTTCCGTTCTGGAAGGGAAACTGCGAGGCGGAAGTGGAAATCCTTGATATCTTCGGCAAAAAGTACCAGGTGCAGTCCGGGCTTACATATGACGAGATAAGCAGGATTAACAGGGAAATTGTTAAGCGGCTGAAAACTCTTGCTCTGGATTATCCCGCATTTGACAGGATGGATGCCCTCGTCCTGTATATTGTTGAGTTAAACGAAAAGATTTTGGAGATGGAAAAGGCCGCGCAAAAGGAAAAAGACAGGATGGAAAAGGTCCGGAGCAAAATATTTGCACTTGAGGAAAGAATAAAAGAAGAGATAAAAAAGTTTGACAAAAGCAATACAGTATTATAAAATTTCTTTTCTTGCGAATATTGTTTTCCGGAAACTTTGTGAAATTGCGGGGTGGAGCAGTGGTAGCTCGCCAGGCCCATAACCTGGAGGTCGGCCGTTCAAATCGGTCCCCCGCAACTCGTCTTCCGGAACGTCTTGATTATTGATTGGAAACGAGAGGTGCAAATGAGAATAGGCGGCAGAAAATCCTTGTCCGTTGATATCGGAAGCACCAAAATAAGGGTGTGCGATATTGAGAGTTTGGGGCACAAAGCAAGGATTAATTATTATGATGAAATGACCATTCCCGTCTCTCCCGAAGAGAGGGATGATTTCTTGAGGACGGAAGGCAAAAATTTCATAAAGAGCCAGCCGTCAAAAACATTCTACGCATCTCTGCCTGGAAGGGGAGTGCTTGTCAGGACTCTCTCTGTTCCCAAGGTGCCCATAAAAAAACTAAGGGATATATTAAAATACGAAGTTCAGCAGCAAATACCGTTTCCTCTTGAAATGGTTGAATGGAAGTACCAGATTTTGAGCGAGACGCCGCAGAGTTACAATGTTCTTCTCGGAGCCGTAAAAAAAGACCTTATCAGCGATTTTCTCTCCCGCCTTCACGGTCTGGGCATAGACCCTCTTTTTCTTGACACAGATATGTTCGCAGTACTTAATTCGTTTGTCTTTTCATCGCAGTTTTCCTACGAAAAATGCCAGGCGATTCTGGAGGTGGGCGCAACTTCCGCAAACCTGATTATCAACCATAAGGAAAAGCTTCTCATCCGTTCCCTGACTACGGCGGGCGATGCGATAACCTCGTCTATTTCAGAGGCCGATTCCGTTTCCTTTGCGGAAGCCGAAGGGAACAAAATTGCAAAAGGGATGGAGATTCCGGTTGTAACCCCGAACGTTGAGAACCTTCATACCGAAATACAGAATTCAATAGACTACTGGCGCTTTACCCAGAAGGGCCCTGAAGTTGAAGAGATTTATCTGTGCGGGCAGACCGCAGGGCTTAAGAATTTCAGGGAATTCATGCAGGATAAAGCCAGGATAAACACCTTCCACTTCACCCCCTTTGCCAACGTTGAGCTTGACGAAGAATATGCGGATTTGAAGAAGCGGGAGTTGGAATTTGCGGTCATTACCGGCATTGCTCTTAGAAAAATCGGAAGAACTTTTGTAAATCTGGACATACTTCCCGAAGAAATAGAGAGAGTAAGGGAGTTCAAGCATAACCGGCCGTACATCTACATGTCAGTGGCTGTGGCAGGGCTTATCGCTCTCATGCCGGCGCTTTTCATCACCCAGGAAAGGACCATGCTCAACGGATTGCTCAACGAAATAGAGGTCAATCTACAGCAGTACGAAAAATACAAACCCGATGTTGACAAACTGCGCGGAGAGATAAGCGGGCTTGAGGGTCAGCTGGGTACCATACAGGGTGTGATAGATGAGAAAAACGTCTGGCTGAAAAGGGCGCTTGCCCTCGGCAGTTCCCTGCCGAGCAGCCGTATATACATAACTTCGTTTTACCCGGGCAAGGAAGCGGCGCCCGCCTCGCCGATAGGCGAGCAGGCCCCTGCCGAAATGCCTCCCGGAGGGCCTCCTCCCGGCGCAATGCCGCCGGAAGGTTCCAGGCCTCCCGGCGCAATGCCTCCCGAAGGTATGCCTCCCGGCGCAACGCCTCCGGGTGCGGAGGGAGCGCCTGCCCAGGCCGCGGGCATAAAAGTGGAGGAAGAGAAGGTTTTTACGCTCAACGGGGAAATTGTGATAAGCGACATAAAAACGGCTTTCAATGATTTCAAGACGTACGTTACCGACCTGTCCAAACTGACTTTCATGAAATCCGTAACGATAAACTCATGCGAAGTCAGCCAGGGTAACGAAAAACTTCAGTTTTCATTATTGCTGGAACTGCAATGAAAAAAATAAAGAGCATTTTAAAGAAAAACGCGCTTCTTCTGTCCCTGATACTTGTTATTGGGATTATAGCCGGCGGTTATTACATAAACAAAAAAATGCGGGTGGACATCAAAGCTATAGAAGAAGAGATAAAGACCAAGCACGCGCAGGTAACCAAATATGAAAAGGAAGAGTCTGAAGCCCCTTCTCCGCGGCTGATAGAGGCGCTGAAAATGGAGAAGGTTCAGATGGAGCGCAAATTTGATTTTCTGATGAACAATTTTTCAACCGCGACCCCCATTGTTCCCGAATTCACGATGTATCCGGCGGTTGAATTCAAAGAGTTCCTATATTTCTCGCAGGACCGGCTTTACAAGAGAGCCGATAAGAGGAAAGTTCAGCTTCCCGCATCCCTCGGCTTTCCCACTTCGGGGCTTTCTCCCCAGGAGCAGATTCCTACGTTGACTTTGCAGTTTGAGGTGGTGAAGGACCTCATAGGCCTGGTGATTGATTCGGGCGTTACGACGGTTGAGAGCATTACGCCAGGGGTTCCCCAGCAGGTCGCTTTTTATCAGGTCCTGCCCATACAGCTTGGGGTGGCCGGAACAAGCAACGAGATTATGAGGTTTTTAAAATACATAGAAAATCCATCGTCATATTTTCTGCTCAAGAATTTCTCCGTAAAGAAAGAAGGAGGCCTTTTCAGAGCCGCAATGGGAATCAATGCAGTAATCATTAAAAGGACAGGGACAGAATCTCAAGGATAAAGATGAAAAACAGAAAGGGCGCAGCCGCTATGACGAGGGAAGAGCGAAAAAAACAGATGCTTAAATTCATTCAAAACAGGAAAATCAAAGTTGCGCCGCAGAAAAAAGAAGATACGCTTTTGAATGAAAACCGCAGAGATATCGTTCCCGACATAAATAGAGAAGAAAAACCGAAAGAATCCGATAAGACATACATCAACGGAAGCAGCAGGAGGAAAAAACGGAGAGAAAAGCTTCTTGAGAACTCTTCTCCCAAAGAAGACAAGAGAAAAGAACTCGCTCTTGCCGCTCTGGAAAATAAGCGGAAGCGGATAGAGGAAAAGCGGCGCAGGAGAGAAGAAAAAATCGCTTTCAAAAAAGCCGAGGCCGGACGCAGGGAAGAGGAGAGAAACCGCAGGAAACTTGAAGCTCTCAAGAAGAGAGAAGAAAAGCTCGCCGGCAAAAAACAGGCGGTGAAGGAATCGCCGGCCAATGCCGGACAGACGCCCGCCCCGCAGGTAAAACCAGCTGTAAATACAAATAAAAAGAAAGAAGATTTAATTGCACTTCTGAATGCCCGGAAAGAGAAGCAGGTCCTTGAATACAGCCAGCGAGTTCTGAAAAAGCAGGCAATCTTTGCCGAAAAGAAAATAGCGGCGGCTCGCATTAAAGAAGAGAAGGTGCTTAAGAAAGCGGAGATTCTGAAAAGGAAGACAGAGGA
>CAZAMK010000022.1:2997-11749 GCA_964486345.1 uncultured bacterium | reverse complement strand
AGAATCATCCCGACAAAGGCCGTCTGCCTTTGTCAGTCGGGACCTCGCTCTCTGGCGAACTCAAACCGGTATTACTATACGCTTGATGGCAAATTCGTATGATTCAAAAACAATGGAAAAAACAGGGCTTTTTGTAAGCAGTGACAGTTTATCAGAGTATGTGTATAAAAAACTTTCGGCTGACTGCGAGGTTTATCCTTTTTCCTTTTCTCCCGTAAATTTTGCCGAAAGCGCCGTTTTCCCTTTCGGGGATATAAGCGGCATCCTCTCTCATTTCAAAAAAACAGGGATAAATAAACTGGTTTTTATAGGCAGTATTTCTCCCGGACTCCTTTTCAAAAATAAAATGCACGTTTCAGGAAAGGAATTTCTTGATAAATCAGGATTGTGGCAGGGCGAACGGATTCTCGCGGATTTAATTGCCTATCTGGCAAAAGAAAACATTGACGTCCTTCCGCTTACGGAAGTTCTGCGCGAAGAGCTGGCGGAGGAAAAGATTTACACTGATATTTCTCCGGATGCATCGGAGCGGTCAGACATAGAGATTGGAACAGCTTTGCTGAAAGACCTTATGAAATACAGGGCGGGGCAGTGCGCCGCCGTGAAAAACGGCATGATTGTTGCCGTTGAAGGGGTTGAAGGAACAAACGAGATGATAAAGAGGGCCGGCATGTACTGCGGTAATAAAGGTTTTACGGTTGTAAAGATTGCGGGCGGTAAAAAAGATGAACGTTTTGACATTCCCGTTATAGGCCCTGAAACCGCAGAGGCTTTGAAATCAGCCGGAGGAAGCGTAATTGCCGTGGAAGCGGGCAAAACCATAATTTTATATAAAGAGAAGGTTGCGGCTATGTTGAATGAAAGCGGGATAAAACTTCTCGGTGTGAGAGTAGAGAAAACACAATAGTTATACAGTAGAGATACAATGGTTAAACGATTGTATAACGCAAACGGAGTTTGCATATAAAGGGAACGTTCCGTTCCCATTTTTATGGTTTTTACCTTAAAAGAGAAAAATGATAGTAAAAGCGGACAGGCAGGAAATTCTGTCGTACCTTGAGGACGCTTCAAATTTCAAGGGAGGAGATGCCGAGAGATTGTTCATTCCGGACGGCGAGGATGACCTTTTGGAAGCCGTTTCGGAATGTGCGAGCAGAGGAACGTTTGTCACCGTATCGGGAGGAGGAACGGGAACGGTTGGAGGAAGAGTTCCGAGAGAAGGCGCCATAATATCCCTTGAGAGGTTTAACGGAATATTGAAAATAAACAGGGATAAGAAGACGGCTGTACTGCAGGCAGGGGTTGTAATAAAGGACTTTCTTAATGCAATTGAGCCGTACGGACTATTCTATCCGCCCTTTCCGACTGAAAGAACCGCTTTCATCGGAGGCAACGCCGCAACAAACGCTTCAGGCGAATACAGTTTCAGGTTCGGGCCCACCAGGAAGTATATACGGCGGATAAGGATGGTTTTGACTACGGGGAAAATCCTTGATATTGCCAGAGGAAGCGTTTTTGAAAAAAACGGCGTTATAGATTACGGTTTGTTCAGGATAGAGCTTCCTTCATACCGAACCCCATGCATAAAATGTTCCGCCGGCTATTTTTCACAGGCAGGCATGGACGGCATAGATTTGCTTATAGGTTCTGAAGGGACGCTCGGGATTATAACGGAGGCGGAAGTTTCTCTGATAGATGCGCGTCCTCCGAGGGCTATAACCATACTTTTTTTCCGGGATGAGGATAAGGTCCCTGATATTGTCAGGGCGATGAAAGAAAGTTTGCGGGAGCTCTACAGCCTTGAATTTTTTGACATTGGGAGTCTGAAATTCTTGAAGAAGGATTTTCCGGAGATTCCGGAAGGCACATGCGCAGTCTACGTTGAGACCGCCGCCGGAGCCGAGCACATGGAAAAGCTGGCGGAGATTGCGGAGAGGTATGATTCGGTTGATGCGCTGGTGGGAGAGGACAGAAAGAATTATGAAAAGCTTATTGATTTCAGGCACCGGCTTCCCGAGAATATAAATGCGTATTTCAAGAAAATGGGACTTGTTAAAGTCGCAATGGATATCGCCGTCCCGGAAAACAGATTTCCGGAGATGTACGGGTTTTACAAAGATACGATGAGAAGAGAAAGCGGCATGCATACGATACTTTTCGGGCACATCGGAGAAAGCCACCTGCATTTCAACCTTTTCCCCGCCGATGAAAAACAGAAAGCCCATGCTGTGGAGATTTATGAAACCTGTGTCGGCAAGGCGCTGTCCGTGGGCGGGACTGTAGCCGCGGAACACGGCATAGGCAAGATAAAGCACAAGTGGCTCAAGATTATGTACGGAGAAAAAGGTTTGAACGATATGGTGCGGATAAAAAAGATTTTTGATCCTTACTGCATTCTCGGCAGGGACAACATTTTCCCAAAAGAAATTTTATCCCTGTAATATCTTTTTTATGAACCTGCCTACGGCCGACTGGTTGTTATTCCATTCAAGCACAACATCTGCAGATTTTCTAACCTTCTTTCCGGCGTTTGCCGGAGCCGCAGAAAGCCCTGCATATTCAAGCATTGAAATATCGTTTTCCCCGTCTCCGAGAGCCATGATTTCGGACTTGTCCAGATTAAAATAATCCGCTAACTTCGCCAGAGCGGTTCCTTTGTCAGAACCTATGTTCATGAATTCAAGGTATTCGGGGTTGGTTTTCAGAATGTTAAGGCCGTCCCCTATTTTGTTTTTGAAATACTCATACTGGAAATTTCTTGACCTGGACGTATTTTCTTTATTTTCCGCATCCGTTATCAGTATCATTTTTGTCGGCGAATTGCCTTTCATCATTTTCAGGTTTTCAAGCGGATGATACACGGCGCCTGTCTGGCCGGAATAAATTTCGGCGTACTTCCGGAGAGCCTCATTATTTTGTGCGTACAGCACATCCTGCAGGTAATAGTTCAGGAGGAAATTGTTTTCAGCGCAGTAGTCAATCAGCATATCGCCGTAAGCTGGGCTGATTGGGTTGTGGTATATTACTTTTTGTCCTTCAGCAAGGTTAAGTTTCACCATCGCTCCGTTGTATGCTATGAGAGAGCAGTCAATACCCAGCATATCCGCAAAAGGCGAGATGCAGTCGGTCATTCTGCCGGAAGACAGGACTACGATTCCCCCCTTCTCCGAAAATTCTTTAAGAGCGGAAATGTTTTCCCCGCTGATTGCTCCGTTGTCGGAAAGAAGAGTCCCGTCCAAATCAAGAGATATCAGTTTGTACATGGTAAGAAGTTAAAACTCAAAAGTCAAAACTACAAGTCAAAACTACAAGTCAAAAGTCAAAAGTTAAAAGTGAAAACTCAAATTTGACTTTTGAGCTTTGACCTTTGACTTATGACCTTTGACTTTTGACTTATTATATTGACAGTTATTTCCTTTGTATTATACTTAAAAGAACCTGTTTAGTAAAAATAAAGGAGGGCGTCATGGATTTTCAGGTAAAGGACGGACAGAAGTTTGTGCTCATAGGAGACAGTATCACGGACTGCGAGAGAAGAGGAGAATCTGCGCCTCTGGGAGCCGGCTACGTGAGGATTTTCAGGGATATGCTGGTGACTAATTTCCCGGACAGAAAGGTGAAACTTATTAACAAGGGTATAGGCGGGGATACGGTTGTCGGGCTCCGGCAGAGATGGGAGGACGATGTCATGTACCACAAACCCGACTGGTTGAGCATTCTTATAGGAATCAACGACGTGCACAGGTTTATGATAAAGGGGCTTGACTGGGAGAAGCTGGATGCGGAGAGTTACCGCGCCTGCTACGACGAACTTTTGAAAAAAACGAAAGAGAAACTGTCATGCGGTATAATTCTCATAGAGCCTTTTTATATAACGGTCAATAAAACCGACGGCTGGCGCGGAGAAGTTTCAGGAAGACTGTCGGCGTACAGGAAGGCGGTTGCGGAGTTAAGCAAAAAATACAATACGCTTATGATAAAAACACAGGATATTTTTGATAACCATCTTAAGTACAGGGACAGCGAGACGTTTTCTCCGGAATCCGTGCATCTGAATCAAACAGGGCATTTGATAATAGCAAACGCGCTGTTCAATATCCTGAAGAAATAGACCTTACAGGAAGTGAGATGTGAGATGAAAAAAGAGGAAAATCCCCCCATGCCCCCCTTTGTCAAAGGGGGGATTAAGAGGGGATTTTCAGGATAAAATGGACGGAATAATAGATTTCCATACGCATGCTTTTCCCGATGCGCTGGCTGAAAAGGCGGTAAAACTGCTTGAGGGCGAAGGCGGCATTCCCGCCAGGCTGGACGGTAGGATTGACTCGCTTTTGAAGTCAATGGACGGATGCGGGATTGAGAAAAGCGTCGTATGTTCCATAGCGACAAAACCTTCGCAATTTGAGCCCATACTGAAATGGTCATCCGATATAAAATCCGACAGGATTATACCCCTGCCTTCCGTCCATCCTGACGATCCGGAAATCATTGAAAAAATCGGTGTTATTAAAACTGAAGGGTTCAAGGGCATAAAGATGCATCCGTATTATCAGGGATTCAACCTTGACGATAAAAAAATGATGCCCGTATATGAGAAAATCTGCAGGGAGAATCTCATATTTGTTTTGCATACCGGCTTTGATTTTGCATTTGAGCGCATAAGGAAATGCGACCCTGTGAGGATTATGGAAATACATCGGGCCTTTCCCGGGATTAAGCTTGTTGCAACGCACCTTGGCGCGTGGGAGGACTGGTCGGAGGTTGAGCGGCTGATGGCAGGTAAAAACATCTATATGGAGATTTCGTTCTCTCTGGAATTCATGGATGCGGAGCGGGCGGGAAAGATTATAATGCGGCATCCGTCTGGATATGTTTTATTCGGCACCGATTCTCCGTGGACGGGACAGAAGGAGACTTTGGATTTGCTGAAGGGCCTTTCGTTTGACACTGCTCTTGAAAAACGCATTTTGAGAGAAAATGCGCTTGCTTTGCTCAATTCCGTATAGTTGATGATAAAACACAGGTAGTGTATACTTATAGCCGTGAAAATTATATCTTTTTCAAACCAAAAAGGCGGGACGGGAAAGACTACCGCGTGCGTCAATATGGCGGCGGCGCTTGTAAAGACGGGCGAGAGAGTGCTCATTATTGATCTTGACCCGCAGGGAAATACTACGGTTAGCGTGGGCATAAAACTTAAGCCCGAGGATTTGACCGTTTCAGAATTTCTCTTGAGAGGCGCAAGGATTGAGGATTTGATGCTGGACAGCTATATGGCGGATTTATCCGTCATCCCGTCAGATACAACGCTTGCGCATACCGAATTTGAACTTGTTTCAGAAAATAAAAACCAGTTTTTCCTTAAAAGGGCGCTTGAGAAAAACGGAGATGCGCTCGCTTCTTTTGACTACATTCTTATAGACTGTCCGCCTTCGCTGTCCCTGCTTACCGTAAACGGCTTATGCGCATCCGATTATATTATAGTGCCCGTTTTATGCGATTATCTTTCCCTTGAAGGCCTTTCTCATCTTATGGAGACGGTGAGGGAAATAAAAAAAAGACTCAACCCGTCTCTTGAAGTTCTCGGGATACTGCCCAATATGATTGACAGAAGGTTGAGAATAACGGAAGAAAGCCTTGCCCTGATGAAAAACGAGTTCGGTGTCCTTGTTTTTAAAAACGGAATAAATGTGTGCAGCCGCTTGAGAGAATCTCCTTCCTTCGGAAAAGCGATATTTGATTATGCGGCGGGTTCGTCGGCCGCAGAGGATTTTCTGGCGGCCGCGAGAGAAATCAAGAGGCGGATAAAATGAAAAGCGGCGTATAGGGTATAGCGTAGAGCGTATAGAAAAACAAGACTAAAAGCTTTTAACTATACGCTAAACGCTTAACGCTGTACGCTATGTTTCATATGGAGGATAATATGAAAAGATTGGGACCGCAGGCAAAAAAACTTTTTGAAAGCGGCGGCAGAAGCGGGGTTGTGAAAAAAGAATCCGGAATAAAAAGCAAAAAATACACTTTCATACTGCCCTTTGAGCTCATGAAGAAAGTAAAGCACAACGCCGTGGAGCAGGATAAAACAATCTCACAGTGGCTGGCTGAAGCCATAGAAAAAAATCTCTCCGAATAGAAGGTTTTGCCTGCCCTGTTTTGCATCCGGAAAGATTGACATTTTCAGCGTTTTATGTTAACTTAAAAAACATGCCGACCAAAAAGGAAGTAATAAATATAATATCCAGCATAGGGTTATGGGATAGAAAATCAATAGAAGCCGCTCTTGAAGAACAGGAATCAACGGGCAATCCTCTAAAAGAGGTTTTTCAAAACAGGGGTATGCTTCCTTTCGGAGAGGTTTCTCCCTCCTTTTACTTTCAGATGGGCGTGGTCCAGAAAGAACTTCCCGCCAGGGAAATCCCTTCCGAACTGCTGAACGTCATACCTCCGAAAGTTGCAAAAAATCACAGGGTGATACCGTGGGAAAAAAGGGAAGACGGGAGGTTTATTCTTGTTTCCGACGATCCGATTAACATACTTTCCTCCGATTATTTCCGAAGGCTCATAGGCTCCGAGGATGTAAAAACTGTTGAGGTTATGATAACCTTCCCCGAAGAAATCAACCAGCTTCTTGAAAAGTATTATGCCCAGGAGTCAATGGAAGACCTGTCACAGATGCTTCAGGAAGCGAGCAGTGCCACAATAGACCTTGACCTTCCGGAAGCCGATGTTGACGAGGGAGACGATGAGGCGCTTGCCCTGCAGGCGCCGGTTGTCAAAATCTGCAATCTCGTTTTTGTTGAAGCGTTGAGGAGGCGGGCAAGTGACATACATTTTGAGCCGCTGGAAAAAAAATTCAGAGTCAGGTTCCGCATAGACGGAGTCCTGTATGAAGTTGTGGCGCCTCCGAAGAGGGTTGAAAAAGCGGTTATTGCGAGAGTCAAACTGATGGCCAAGATGGACCTTGCGGAGAAGCGCCTGCCGCAGGACGGAAGAATAATGCTTGATATCGGCGGCAAGCCCATAGATTTCCGCGTGTCCGCACTTCCCGGCATATACGGGGAAAGCATCGTATTGAGAATACTTGACAAGACTTCCATGTTGAAAGGTCTTGAGGAGCTCGGATTCCTTCCGGACGACCTGGCAAAATGGACGGAACTGCTGAAATATACGGGAGGACTGGTGCTTGTCACGGGACCCACGGGTTCGGGCAAAACAACGACGCTTTATGCCGCGCTCCAGACTCTTAATACGATGGACAGGAAGCTGATGACGGTTGAAGAGCCGGTTGAATATCAGATTCCAGGTATAAACCAGACGCCGGTGAATGCCGATATAGGCCTTTCGTTTGCAGCGGTTTTGAGGTCTTTCCTGCGACAGTCGCCGGACGTCATTCTCGTCGGGGAAATCAGAGATTTTGAAACTTCCGACATTGCGTTAAGAGCGGCTCTTACAGGCCATCTTGTGTTCAGCACTTTGCATACCAACGACGCTCCCGGGGCCATTACCCGTCTGACAGACATGGGCGCGCCTCCTTTTCTTATCGCCTCGTCGGTACAAGGAATCATGGCACAGCGTCTGGTAAGGGTTCTGTGCTCCTACTGCAAAGAGAAAATAGAGCCGGATGAGGATATGAAGAGAATATTGCGGGTGAAAGAGGGAGAGGAGCTCAACGTATGCAAGCCTAAAGGATGCAATGAATGCAACTTCACCGGTTTCCGCGGCAGGCTGGGAATATTTGAGATTTTTTCCATGAACGATGAACTTCGGGAGCTGGCTCTCAAGAGAGTCGGGACATCCGAGATAAGGGATGCGGCAAGAAGAGCGGGAATGAAGCTGATGGTTGAGGACGGCTACGAGAAGGTTAAAAGAGGCATTACAACACTTGACGAAGTATATACGGTAACGGGAGAATGAAATGCCGAAGAAGATAGAAGAACTTCTTACTCTGCAGGTTAAATCAAACGCGGCTGACCTTCATCTTAACGTGGGGCTTCCCCCCATGTTGAGAATGCACGGAGGGTTGACGAAGGTGGACAACGAACCTCTCACTCCGGAAGACACCGCCAATTATATGAAAGCCATAACCTCAAGGGAGCACCAGGAGGAACTTCAGAAGATAGGCGGCACGGACTTCGGCTTTGCCTTCAAGGACCTTGCCAGGTTCAGGGTGAGTGTTTTCAAGGAAAGAGGCAGTGTCGCCATGGCTCTGCGGTTGATTCCATACCAGTTTTTGACGTTTGACCAGATAGGGCTTGAGGAAAAGACGATGAGGTATCTTCTTACAAGGCCCAGGGGCCTTATCCTCGTTGTCGGCCCGACGGGTTCCGGCAAGACTACCACTCTTGCCTCAATGGTTGACTGGATTAATCAAAACCTTGACAGGCATATCATTACGGTTGAAGACCCGATAGAATATTATCACGGGCACAAAAGGTCCATCGTAACTCAAAGGGAGCTTGGAGTGGACGTCCCAACGTTTGAAGAGGCTCTAAGAAGAGGATTGCGGCAGGACCCGGACGTTTTCCTCGTAGGGGAAATGAGAGACCTTGATACGATTGAAGCCGCGATTACGGCCGCAGAGACAGGCCACATTGTTTTTGCCACACTTCACACGACGGGCGCTCCCAGGACGGTTGACAGAATCGTGAACGTTTTCCCGGTCGCCCAGCAGGAGCAGATAAGGGTTATGCTTTCGGTGTCAATACTCGCCATAGTTTCACAGGTTCTTTTGAAGCGCGTGGATAAACCCGGA
>CAZAMK010000022.1:0-2987 GCA_964486345.1 uncultured bacterium | reverse complement strand
AACCCGGAAGGGTTGCCGCTTTTGAGTTGATGCTTGCAACTACTTCAATCCAGAACCTTATACGCGAAAGAAAGACTTACCGAATAGTTTCAGAGATACAGACAGGGGGGAAGATGGGGATGGTTACCCTTGACTCTTTTCTCATGAACCTGTTCAGAGAGGGGAAGATAAACTTTGAAGATGTCCTTACGTATGCATACGATCCGACATCGGCGAAAGCGGAACTGGCGTCTGAAGGACTGATTGACGAATCCATGCTTTCCGTACAGACGGAAGGCGTGTCGGACGTTAAGCTGGACAGGGATAAAAATGGCTGAGAAAAAACTTTTGGGACAGATGCTGATGGAAGAGGGGGTTATTACCGAGACGGAGTTGAAAAAGGCCCTTGACAACCAGAGAAAAACAGGGCATTTTCTCGGCAGAATTCTCGTTGATATGGGGTTTGTAGATGAAAAAGAGCTGAAGCGCATTTTGAGCATTCAGGCCGGCATTGAGATGATTGACCTGAAAAACACTCCCATAGATAAGAAAGCCGTGGAGGTTTTTCCCTCGGCTCTTGCCAAGACCTATAACGCCGTTCCGGTGAAGCTTGAAAGAAACATCCTGACTCTCGCCGTGGGCGATACCTTAAGTCTCAACATACAGGACGACATATCGTTTATCCTCGGGTATAAGACAAAGATGGTGCTTGCCGATGAAAACGATATAAGGGATGCAATAGAGAATAATTACGGCAAGGAAATAGAGACGATAGACGACCTCATAAAATGGCTCGCCCAGGATGTTGAGGAGATGGAAGAGCTGGATGCCATTGCCAGCCAGGGCGAATATGCCACAATCACCTCGCTTGAAGAAATAGCTTCTCTGCCCCCCGTAGTAAAGCTTTTTGACCTCATACTTTTACAGACGGTAAGGGATAACGCTTCCGACGTGCACCTGGAGCCTTTTGAAGATGATTTCAGGGTAAGATACAGGGTTGACGGCGTCTTGTACGACCTTGTCCATCCTCCGAGAGGGCTTTCTTTCGCTCTTTTCTGCAGGTTTAAAATCATGGCCGGCATGGATATTGCCGAAAGGCGCCTGCCGCAGGACGGCAGGATAGAACTGTCCATGATGGGCAGGGCTGTAGACCTGCGTATAAATACGGTTCCAACCGTTTTCGGAGAATGCCTTGCCATAAGAGTGCTTGACAGGGCAAAAACCATTTTTGAGCTTGAGAACCTCGGTATTGACCACGGTAATATGGAAAGGGTTGATACCATCATAAGAAAACCCAACGGGATAGTGCTTGCCACGGGCCCGACCGGATGTGGCAAGACTACAACGCTTTATGCCGTACTGCGGAAGCTCAACACGCCTGATGTCAAGGTGATAACCACGGAAGACCCTGTGGAATACATGCTTGAAGGCGCAATACAGGTGCCCATCAGGGAAAAAATAGGGCTTACTTTCGCAAAATGTCTAAGGAGCATATTGAGACAGGACCCGGACATCATTCTGGTGGGGGAGGTCAGGGACTTTGACACGGCCCAGATGGCAATACAATCTTCCCTGACGGGACATCTTGTTTTGAGCACACTGCATACAAACGACGCGCCCAGTACGATTATGAGGCTTATAGATATGAAGATAGAACCGTTTCTTCTTGCATCTACGATAGAAGGGGTCGTCGCCCAGAGGTTATTGAGGGTGCTCTGTCCGCGGTGCAAGGAGGAATACAGGCCTTCAAAAAGCGAATTGTTTGAAGTAAGGATGTCTGACGAAGAAGCGGCAAAAAGGAAGTTTTATAAACCCAAAGGCTGTCCTTTCTGCAGGGGGGGATACAAAGGGCGAATAGCGCTTTTTGAGATACTTGTACCCACCGAGCCTTTCTGGCAGGCGGTTTTTGAAGGCCGGCCTCTGGGAGAGATCAGGAAGATTGCCGTTGAACACTGCGGAATGAAAACTTTGCTTGATGATGGACTTGACAAGATAAATGAGGGTATAACATCATTGGAGGAAGTTGCGAAGGAAATACACGGATATTAAAAAAGAAATACGATAGATATACAATAGTTACACAGTGGAGATACAATAGTATAGCGCAAATGAAATTTGCGTATAGCAGGGACAAAGGCCCTGTATAACGAGAACGAAATTCTCATATAGAAAGGTGTAATTATGGGACAATTTCAGTACAATGCGATGGAGCAGGGCGGCAAGCCGATAACAGGGACGATAGAGGCGAACCAGATGCAGGAAGCGGTTTCAAAACTTAAGGGTATGGGATATTTTGTTACAAGCATTTCTCCTGCAAGGGCATCCGCCGTCAAAAAAGAGACCAAGGAAAAGCCTGCCGCCGCATCCAGGGCTGTCGGGAAGAAGAAATCTGCCGGCATGAGTCTGTCCATCGGCGGAAACAAGATTAAAACCAAAGAGTTGATGGTAATCACAAGACAGCTTGCAACTCTTGTCGGTTCAGGGCTTCCGCTGTTGAGGTCATTGAGAGTTTTGAGGGAGCAGAGAAAAGGAGGGGCTGCTCTGGTGCTCGGAAAAGTGGCGGAGGATATTGAAAGCGGCGCATTGTTTTCGGAAGCCCTTGCGAAACATCCCAAGAGCTTTCCCAAGATTTACGTTTCAATGGTAAGGGCGGGAGAAGCGGGAGGCGCCCTTGAATCGGTTTTGAACAGGCTTGCGGAATTCATGGAAAAAGAGGCCAAATTAAGAGGCAAGATAAAAGCCGCCATGGCTTACCCTCTCGTCATTCTCGTTGTCGCCGTGGGCATACTTACCTTCATCATGTTGAAGATAGTTCCCACCTTCATACAGATTTTTGCCGATATGGAGGCGGGCGAACTTCCCGGTCCAACACTCCTTCTGATGAAAATATCAAATCTTCTTACTCAACGATTTTATCTGATAATAATTTTTGTGGTGGCGATGGTAATCCTTTTCAGGATAATGAACAAGGTGAAATTTACAAAATATTATATAGACATGGCAAAAAT
>CAZAMK010000021.1:0-11925 GCA_964486345.1 uncultured bacterium | reverse complement strand
AATAAGATGAATCGGGATCCCGACAAAGGCTGTCTGCCTTTGTCAGTCGGGACCTCGCTCTCTGGTGAACTCAAACCGGTATTACAATACGGTTAACGGCAAATTTAAAATATCCGTTTGACAGAACATTCGGGAGAAAAATATGTATGAGGTGACTGTTGAAGATGTTTTTTCCTCCGCGCACAGGTTGAGGAACTACAAGGGTAAATGCGAAAGCATGCACGGACATAACTGGAAGGTGCAGGTAACGGCAGGCGGAGAAAGTCCCGACGGCAACGGATTGCTGATAGATTTTCAGCTGGTAAAGGAAGCGCTGAAGAAAGTGCTTGATGCGCTGGACCACAGCGACCTGAATAAACTGCCGTTCTTCCGGAAAAAAAATCCCACTTCGGAAAACATATGTTTCTATATTTACAAGAGGATGGAAGACTCATTAAAAAAATATCCCGTTAAGGTAACGCGTGTAACCGTATGGGAAAGCGATAAACAATGCGCCTCTTATTTTGAGGCAAAGGCGGGAGGGTTATGAAGGAAGCGGTTTACGATATAGAGATTCCGGGGGTGGAAAAGATTTATTCAGGCAAGGTCAGGGAGCTGTTTCAGATGGAGGACGGCAGTGTTTTAATGGTGGCGACAGACAGGATTTCGGCATTTGACTATGTGCTCCCGACGCCTGTCCCGGAAAAGGGCGTTGTCCTTACGAGGATGTCCGTATTCTGGTTTGACTACCTTAAAGAAGTGATGAAAAACCATATTCTTATCAGCGATTTTGATAGGTTTCCGGAAATTCTGCGCAGGCATGATTCCCTGAAGGACCGTTCCGTCATAGTCAAAAAGGTGAAGAAATTTCCCGTTGAATGCGTGGTAAGGGGATATCTTGCCGGAAGCGGATGGAAAGAATACAGCGAGTGCGGACAGGTTTGCGGCATCGGACTGCCTGCGGGATTGAAAGAATCAGGCAGGCTCCCGTCGCCGATTTTTACCCCGGCCACAAAGGAAGAAAAAGGGGAGCATGACATAAATATAGATTTCGCCGAGATGGAGAAAAGGATAGGTGCGGAAAACGCGCGGCTCCTGAAAGAAAAATCCCTGCGTCTTTATGAGAAGGCCTCCGTGCATGCGGAGAGCAGGGGGATAATAATCGCCGACACCAAATTTGAATTCGGAATCTGCGGCGGCGAAGCGATACTTATAGACGAGGTTTTCACGCCAGACTCATCCCGTTTCTGGGAGAAAAACAGGTATGTCCCGGGAAAGCCGCAGGAAAGTCTGGATAAGCAGTATATCAGAGACTACCTTCTTTCCACCGACTGGGACAGGAATTCTGCTCCGCCTTCCCTGCCCCCGGAGGTTGTTGAGATGACAATAAGCAAGTATAAGCAGATTTTTACTATCCTTACTGAATAACTCCCCGCGCTATATCCCTTTTTTGTAGAATATGGTAGAATTATTCGTTGTAACAGGAAATAAAAGCAGTAAAATCATTAACCTCTGAAGAAGAGAGTGATAAGTGGTTGGTGACAAGTAAAAGCAAAATCATGAATCCCTCACCATTAAGAGTGAGAGGTGAGAAGCGAGACGAAAAAACATATTAAAAGCTTTTTCGTTTAACGTTTCACACCTGACATTTCACGATTTTTAAAGGAGATTGAAAGTGGAAGAAGAGATAAAAAAAGCAGAGGTTCTGGCTGAAGCGTATCAGTATATAAGAGAGTACAGAGATAAGGTTTTTGTCATCAAATTCGGAGGAAGCATATTAAAACTGCCCAATGTGAAAGAAAACATACTGAAAGATGTGGCATTCCTTGAAGCTGTGGGTGTTAAAACACTGCTTGTATGCGGAGGAGGTCCTTTCATAAACGAAGAGATTGAAAAAAGAGGGAAGAAGCCTGTTTTTGTAGACGGACTAAGAGTTACGGACTCTGAAACTATGAAAATAGTGGAAGATATCCTTTTCGGCATAAGGGACAATGTTGTGGAGCATCTTAAAAACAACCTGAAGGTAAAAGTTTCATCACTTCAGCCCTCGGAGAAATTCATAACGGCAAAGAAGGTCCATTACCAGAAGGGAGAAGAGATTATAGACCTCGGTTTTGTGGGGCAGGCGGTCAGTATAAACACCGACTATGTAAACGCGAAACTTGAAGAAGAAAGAGTTCTTGTTATGGCTCCTATCGCCCACGGTGAAGACGGACATCTTTATAATATAAACGGCGATGCTGTGGCTTCCGCCGCGGCAGAGTGGCTGAAGGCGGAAAAGCTTGTTTTTATCACCGATGTGCTTGGGGTTATGAGAAATCCCCAGAATTCCGACACCCTGATATCCATACTGCAGGTGTCTGAAGCCGAAGAACTGATTGAAAAAAATGTTATTAAAGGCGGCATGATACCAAAAGTCAAATCAGGCATTTCCTCCATAAAGAAGGGAGTGAAGAAGGTTCATATAATAAGCGGAAACATTCCCCATTCTATCGTGCTGGAGGTTTTTACGGAACACGGAATAGGCACTGAAATTTGCAATTGAGGCGTAAAAAATGGAAAAAAAAGAGGTTGTTCAGAATTACGAAAAATATGTTGTCGGCTCATACACGAGAACCGGATTGGTTTTTGTGGAAGGAAAAGGAAGTTACCTGCTGGACGCGGAAGGAAAAAAATACCTTGATTTCTTCCCGGGCTGGGCGGTATCAGGACTCGGGCATTGCCATCCCATGGTCGTTCAGGCGATTAAAGAGCAGGCGGGAAAACTTATACATATAGCCAACAATCACTATCATCCGTGGCAGGGGGCTCTTGCAAAGAGGCTTTCGGAGCTTTCATTCGGCGGCAAGGTTTTTTTCTGCAACAGCGGAGCGGAAGCCAACGAATCAGCCATCAAGCTCGCACGGCTCTACGGCAGGAATACGGGGCGCTACGGGATAATATCAATGGAAAATTCCTTCCATGGCCGGACGCTTGCCACGGTTACGATGACGGGACAGCCTAAGTACAGCAAGCCTTTTGAACCTCTCCCTGCCGGTTTTTCTTACGTCCCGTTCAACGATTTTGACGCGCTGAAAAAAGCGGTGGGTGCGCAGACCGTCGCGGTTATCATTGAGCCAGTGCAGGGGGAAGGCGGTATAAATGTGGCCGACAGGGAGTATCTAAATAAAGTCAAGGACCTGTGCAAAAAAAACGACCTGCTCCTTATATTTGACGAGGTGCAGACCGGTTTCGGGCGGACGGGGAATCTTTTTGCCTATCAGCATTTTGGAGTTGTCCCTGACATTATGACGCTCGCAAAGACTCTCGGCGGCGGTTTTCCCATAGGTGCGATGATTGCCGAAAAGGAGATAGCCGACCTTATGGTTCCAGGAACGCATGCCTCAACCTTCGGGGGCAGTCCGCTCGCCTGCGCGGCGTGCCTTGCGGTGCTTGATGCGATAGAGAAAGAAAAACTGATAGACAATGTTGCAAAGCAGGGCGATTACTTAAGAAACAGGCTTATGGCGCTCAAGGATAAATTCCCGGCGGTGAAGAAAATAAAAGGTTTAGGCGTTATGCTTGCCTTTGAACTGGACAGGGAAGGCGCCGGCCTTGTTGATATCTGCACGAAAAAAGGACTGCTTATAAACTGCACGCACGGCAACGTAATCAGGATTATGCCGTCAGTCGCCGTCACCGTTCAGGAAATAGACGAAGCGATTTCAATCCTTGATGCCGCTATTTCCGAATTTACGCGCTGATTGCGGGAGCCCCGGAGGCATTAAAATGAAAAGAGATTTCCTCGGGATAAAAGATCTTGCCGGAGAAGAGATTTGCAGGATATTCAATCTTGCAAAGCAATATAAATCGGACAGGAAAAAGGGGAAGTTTGCTTCCGTTCTTGAAAACAAAACGATAGGACTGCTTTTCAACAAACCCTCCACACGCACGAGGGTCTCTTTTGAAGTAGCGGTTAGCGAACTCGGAGGCAGTCCCCTTTATATGTCCGGCGCCACAACCCAGATTTCAAGGGGTGAAACAATACGGGACACTTCGGAAGTTCTTTCAAGGTATCTTTCCGGACTCGTCATAAGGACATACAAACAGGAGGATGTGGAGGAATTTGCAAAGGGGTTTTCCCATCCTGTGATAAACGCCCTTACAGACCTTCTGCATCCCTGCCAGATACTAAGCGACTATTTTACTATTTACGAAAAAAAAGGGCATGTTGAAGGTTTGAATGTCACCTATATAGGCGACGGCAACAATGTTTGCAACTCCCTTATACTCGGTGCCGATTTGCTGGGGGTGAATATCAGGGTTTCCTCTCCTGACGGATACCGGCCTGCGGAGCAGATAATAAAACTTGTGCAAAACAAAAAACTCCTTGAGATTGACAACCGTCCCGAAAAGTTCATTAAGGACGCCGATGTTATATACACTGATACGTGGGTCAGTATGGGCGAAGAAGACGGGATGGCCGCAAGGAGGGAGGTTTTCAGCAAATATCAGATAAACAAAGAATTGCTGGCAGGAGCGAAAAAAGATTTCCTGTTCATGCACTGCCTTCCCGCCCACAGAGGATGGGAAGTAACAGATGATGTCATAGACAGCAAGAATTCGGTCGTCATTGACCAGGCGGAAAACCGCCTCCACTGCCAAAAGGCGCTTCTGCATTTTCTTTACTCCGAACTCTAACGTCAATCTATGGACTACAAAAAACGCACGGAAAAAGTTATTGAATATCTTGAGAAAAAAAATATCCCCGTATTGCTGATAAAAAACCCGTCAAACATCTTTTACCTCACAGGGCTTCTTGACATAGAAGGATTGCTTATCGTTGACCGTTCGGAACGCCATCTTTTTGTTCCGGAACTGTATCTTCAGGAATGCATAGACACTCCTTCATGCAAAAGAGGAATAGATATACAGACATATAAACCGGATGGTTTCCATAAATTTCTCGGCAGGTATAAAAAGATTGCTTTTGTAGATACCGAGCTTACCTATTCAGGATTCGTATCGCTTGGTAAAAAACATAATCTTGTGCCTGTTCCGGATTTTGTGAAGAATATGCGCATGATAAAAGACGGGGATGAGATAAAACTTATTAAAAAATCTCTGGAGATAAACTCAAGGGTTTTCCGGCAGGTTAAGAGAATCGTTAAGTGCGGAAAAACAGAGACGGAGATAGCGGGAGAGGTTCTGTATCTGACAAGAAAATATGGCGGCAGGAAGGAGGCTTTTGAACCCATTGTGGCGGCAGGCAGTCATTCTGCATACCCCCATCACAAAAGCCGCGATGCCGTTATAAAAAAAGGCCTGCCCGTGGTGATAGACGCCGGGGTGGATTTTTGCGGATACAAAAGCGATCTGACAAGGACTTTTTTCCCGGGCGGACCTGACAAACGCTTCTCGGAAATGTACAGGGTATTAGAGGAAGTAAAGGAAAAGACCATGGATTTCATAAAACCCGGAAAGACCGGAAAAGAAATACACGGTTACGCGGCCGGTCTGTTGAAAAAGAAAGGGTTTGAAAGATACTTTATACACGGGCTCGGGCACGGCGTAGGCATAGATGTCCACGAAAAACCGGTTTTGAATTCCAAAAGCGTGGATATTATAAAGAAAGGGTGTGTTTTTACCGTAGAACCCGGCATATACATCCCCCGTCTCGGCGGCATCCGCCTTGAAGACATGGTAATAATGGACTGATTACCCGCCTTACACTGAAAATAAAGCCACAGATTCCGATATAGCAATGGTTGGTGAACATGCGCCCAACCGGGCGGTCTTCTTCAGGCGGGACACTTGCAGAGATTCTGTTCTTATGCCGAAATTTGTGAAATCTGCACAAAACCTTGCTTTTTCCCGCCGTAAATTATAAAATAATTGTTCGCGTAAGAGGGAGGGTTGTTTATGGATGTTATTGATTTGAGAGAGGGAGCGATATTTGAGTACGGAGGGAATATATATACCGTTATAAGCGCGGTGCATACCCACCAGCAGCAGAGGAGGGGGCTTGTACGGCTCAAAGCCAAGGATATAAAGACGGGCAAGGTTTTGCAGGATACGTTCAGGTCCGATATACAGGTTATTCCGGTTTATGTGGATGAAATCTCTCTTGTTTATCTGTACAGCGACGGGAGCAGTTACCATTTCATGGACAGCGGCACGTATGAACAGTTCATTATAGAGGAAGGAGTTCTCGGAGAAGCAAAGAACTACATCAAGGAAAATCTTGAGGTTACCGGCCTTTTTCACGAAGGCAAAATTCTTGACGTAAAATTGCCGATAAACGTTGATCTTAAGGTAATTGAAGCGGAACCCGGGCATAAGGGCGATACTGTTACGGGCGGGAAGAAGAAGGCGAAGCTTGAAACCGGATTGACCATACAGACGCCGCTTTTTATTGTGGCGGGGGATACGGTTAAGGTTGACACGAGAACGGGGGAGTACGTTACGCGGGTATGAATTACACAGAAAGACGGCGTATAGCGGATAGCGTACAGCGTATAGGAGAAACTTAAAAAGCAAAGGATTTTACTATACGCTGTACGCTCCACGCTAAACGCTAATTTCTCGGGTAAAGGAGATACAATGAAACCGGAAGAACTCAAAGTATATGCCGATTTTATGAAAGAATACGAACTGGACTATCTTGAAGTGAAAAAAGATAATTTTTCTCTCACCATGGGAAAAAAAGGCGCAATGAGCAGGGCGTATTCAAACAGGCCGATTGAGAAAGTGCCGGGCGTTGATACGGAAGAAATACTTGAAGAATACAAACAGCCTTCCCAGAAACTTGAAAACGTGGTGTACATAAAAGCTCCCCTCGTAGGCGTATTCTATAAAGCCCCTTCTCCGGAAAGCGACCCTTTTGTTGAGCTGGGCGCAGCCGTAAAAAAGGGAGATATCCTTTGTATCGTAGAGGCGATGAAGGTTATGAATGAAATAAAGTCGGATTACAGCGGCACGGTAAGCGAAATACTCGTGGAAAACGGGAAGCCCGTTGAATACGGGCAGGTGCTCTTTGTAATCCAACTGGCCGCCTCCGCCGGTTCTTCTGCCGCCGGCGCAAAGGGATAAATAAAAATGTTCAGAAAAGTTTTTATAGCCAACAGAGGCGAGATTGCACTGCGGGTTATAAGAAGCTGTAAGGAACTCGGATTAAAGACGGTTATAGGCTTTTCGGAAGCCGACAGGGATTCTCTTCCCGTAAAATTAGCCGATGAAAAAATATGCATAGGCCCCGCCCCGGCGGCCGCAAGCTACCTTAATATACCTTCCGTTATAAGCGCGATAGAAATTACAGGAGCCGATGCCGTGCATCCCGGATACGGCTTTCTTTCGGAGAACATACCTTTTGTGGAAATTTGCGAGGCGTCAAGGATTGTCTTCATAGGCCCCTCCGCAGAAAACATAATGATGGGGGATAAGTCGTTTGCCAAAAAAACAGCAAAGAGTTACAAGATTCCCGTTATCCCCGGATACGAGGAGAATGTCTTGAAGGCGGCTCTGGCGCATGCCAAAAAAATAGGGTTTCCGGTTATCATAAAGGCCAGCGCAGGAGGCGGCGGAAGGGGTATGAGGCGGGTGAATACGATAGATGAGTTCCATAAGCTCTGGACTACCTGCCAGGAGGAAGCGAAAGCGTCGTTCGGAGAAAGCGCTCTTTATTTTGAAAAGTTTCTGGAAAGGCCCAGGCATATAGAGGTCCAGCTGTTGGGCGACAAGAGGGGCAATGTTGTGGTTTTCCCCGAGAGGGATTGCTCCATACAGAGAAGGCACCAGAAACTCATAGAGGAGAGCCCGTCTCCCTTTGTGAACGAGAAACTGCGAAGAAGGCTTTGCGGCTATGCGTATAAACTCGCGAAAAAAATAGGGTATAAGAGCGCGGGGACTATAGAATTTCTCGTTGATTCGGACGAACGGCCGTACTTTATTGAAATGAATACAAGGATACAGGTTGAACATCCAGTGACAGAGATTGTGTCAGGGATAGACCTTTTGAAAAGCCAGATTCTTATCTCCCAGGGTGACAGGCTCGGGTTCACGCAGAAAGACATAAAAATCAAGGGATGTGCGATTGAATGCAGAATAAACGCCGAAGACCCGGCGCGGAATTTCATGCCGTCCCCCGGCAGGATAGAAAAACTTGTTTTGCCGGGCGGTCCGGGTATCAGGGTGGATACGCATATATATGAAGGATATTCAATACCTCCCTATTACGACAGCCTTATTATGAAACTGATAGCATACGGCAGGACGCGCGCCGAGGCGGTTGAGCGAATGCAGAGGGCTTTTGACGAGACGGTCATAGACGGGATAAAAACAACCATACCGCTATATAAAAAGATTTTTGAGCACCCGCTTTTTTTGAGCGGCAGGTACAGCGTGAAATGGCTTGAAAATTTCCTTGAATCCGAGTCGGCGAAGTCTTCGGCGGAAGCGGCAAAAAGCTGATGCCGTGATTTTCCTGATGCGCTTGCCGCAAAAACAGGGGGAAAAATGGAAGAAAAATACGGAAACGTCAAGATAGACAACGAGGTTCTCGCCTCAATAGCCGCGGTAGGAGCGAAAAAAGTCCCGGGAGTGCACAGGATATTTAAAAGCCTTGTCGGAGGCATAGCCCAGATTATAAAAAAAGCTCCGGATGCGGGCGTCAGGGTTATTGTGGGTGAAAATGAAGTTAGTTTTGAACTCAAGGTTATCGTGGATTACGGCACCAATATACCGGAAGTCACGTATCAGATTCAGAAAACGATAAAAGAGGAAGTGGAAAGGATGTCGGGGCTCAAGGTTGCAAACGTGGATGTGATTGTACACGGAGTGCACATATCAAAAAAACAATCCCATGAAGACATGGAAGAGGAAGAGGTGAAAGATGATAATTGACCTGCACACGCATACTCTTTTAAGCGACGGGGATTTACTGCCTTCGGAACTTGCAAGGCGTGCGAAAGAGAAGGGTTATGGCGTTATAGGTATGACCGACCACGCTGATTTTTCCAATTATGAAGATGTAATAAAATCGCTCTGCAGGGCGGCAAGGCATATAAATGACACGATGAAGATAAAAGTTATTCCGGGAGTTGAAATAACGCATGTCAGCCCGCGCGAGATTTCCGAACTTGCAGGGCTTGCAAGACAGGCGGGGGCAAAACTTATTGTCGTACACGGAGAGACCATAGTGGAGCCGGTCATGAAAGGCACCAACAGGAAGGCGATTGAATCCGAGATAGATATACTCGCCCATCCCGGTCTGCTGGATGAGGAGGATGCGAAGTTGGCGGCAGAAAGGAAGATAAGCGTAGAGATTTCAAGGAGAAGCGGGCACAGTTTTTCAAACGGGCATGTTGTACGGCTGTGGTATAAATACGGCTTTTCCCTGGTACTCAATACGGATACGCATTCTCCTGATAACCTTATTGATGAGGACCTTGCCGAGGCACTCATTATTTCCGCCGGGGTGAAGCCGGAGGATGTAAAAAAGGTCAGGGATAACAGCGCCGCTCTTGCCGAAAAACTCCTTGGGAAATAATGGGAATAAATCCCCCTTACTCCCCCTTTTTCAAAGGGGGAAATTATTGTTCCCTCCTTTAGTAAAGGAGGGTTAGGGAGGATTTGGAAAGAGGAAAATGACTGCTATGCAACATTTATCTGAAAGAGGTTTTTCACTTACGAGGGATAACTTTGCCGCTGTGGTTGTCGGTGGAGAAGACAAGAACCTCGTACGCCGCGCGGTTAAAGACGCCGGCTGGCTGGAATTCAGGGTGGACGAGTTTTTGAGAAGATTCCCCGAAGAACGCCTCGTAAAATGGTTTTCATCTTTCTTTATTTCCTCTCCCTTGAGGCTTGTCCGCCAAAGCCTTGGCGAAGGCGGAGGAGAGGTTATAGGTGAGGGTGAAAAGAATATTTGCCGTGTCATAGGAACTGTAAGGAGCGACAGGGAAAGGCAGGAAGGCGGCCTTAACATTCCCGAAAAGAAACGGCTTGAGATATACAGAAGGATTATTGACTGTGTGGACTATGTTGACGTTGAAATAAGAAGCGGGATAGCCGGTGACGTTATCGGTTTTGCGAAAAAGAAAAGGAAGAAAGTTATTCTGTCGTACCACAATTTTTCAAAGACGCCGTCACTGAAGACTCTTGAGAAAATATTCGGGGAAGGAAGGAAACTAAAGCCGGACATAATAAAAATTGCGGCAAACGTTCGGTCGGACAATGATTTGTTTGCACTGATTTCATTTACCCGCCGTCATGCGGATAAATTGCCTCTGGTGGTAATCCCCATGGGCGTACCGGCATGCGGAAGGCTGGCGCCTCTCTATTTCGGTTCGCTGTTTACTTATATTTCGCTTGAGAAAAAAACTGCGCCCGGCCAGATTTCCCATGAAGACCTCCGGTCATTAAAAGGCATGGGGATTTAAGATTTGACAGGCGGAAAGTAAAGTGGTATAAATTACGGCACAACGGCGGCAATGACGCCGCCTGAAATATAAAATTTAACCGGGACATTGAAGTTCCGGGAGAGACGGCGAAGCAGCCCGCGTTACTTATGTATGGGTAGCGTGGGCTTTTTGTTTTATACGCCTTAAAAGAGGAGACGAAGATGAAGAAGGAGAATTTTAATCCGTTCGGGATAGTGCAGGAACAGCTTGATAAATGTGCGGAGATTTTGAACCTGGATAAAAACGTACATAACATATTGCGCAGGCCGATGATGGAGATACACGTATCACTGCCCGTTAAGATGGATGACGGCTCAATGAAGGTTTTTGAGGGATTCAGGGTGCAGTATAACAACGCCCTCGGGCCCACAAAGGGAGGAATACGGTTTCATCCCGACGAAACCGTAGATACGGTCAGGGCGCTTGCCGCTTGGATGACATGGAAATGCGCTCTCCTTAACCTCCCTCTCGGCGGCGGAAAGGGAGGCGTAATATGCAATCCGAAGGCTATGTCAGCCGGTGAACTTGAGAGGTTGAGCCGCATATATATAGACAGGATATGGAAATACATAGGCCCCGAGGAAGATATCCCTGCACCGGACGTTTACACCACGCCCCAGATAATGGCATGGATGATGGATGAATATTCCAAGATTGCCCAGAAAAACCAGTTCGGCGTCGTTACTGGCAAGCCCCTTATACTCGGCGGTTCCCCGGGAAGGGATGATGCTACCGCAAGAGGCGGGTTGTACGCACTGCAGGAGGCATCCGATGAACTTGGATTGGACTTGAGTTCTTCAACCATTGCAGTTCAGGGATACGGCAACGCAGGATATTACGCCGCATCGCTCGCCAAGAGTCTTTTCGGCTGTAAAATAGTTGCAGTCAGCGATAGCCGGAGCGCCATCTATACCAAGAATGGTTTTGACCCTGAAGAGGTGCAGAAGCATAAGGTTAAAACATCTTCGGTGAAGGGATTCCCGGGCGCAAAGGAAATATCAAACGAAGAATTGCTTGAATTAAACGTGGATATACTTGTGCCTGCCGCTCTTGAGAACGTCATCACCGGCAAAAACGCAAAGAATATCAAGGCGAAGATACTCGTTGAACTGGCAAATGGGCCTACCACTCCGGATGCCGACGACATACTCTTTGCCAAAGGCGTGCACGTGCTTCCGGATTTCCTCTGCAATGCCGGCGGCGTGACGGTTTCGTACTTTGAAATGGCGCAGAACTTCGCCATGTATTACTGGGACAGGGAAGAAGTTAACAAAAGGCTGGCGCGAAAAATGGCCGAGGCGTACCACTCCGTTCTGCATAATTCAAAAAAATACGACATCAATATGAGACAGGCGGCATATGTCGTTGCCGTAGGCAGAGTTGCTGATGCCATGAAATTAAGAGGCTGGGTGTGAAGAAGTGAAAACCGAAAAATCCCTACATAACAAAGTTTGATCAATATGTGCCCAACCGGGCGGTCTTCTTCAGACGGGACACTTGACCGCCCCGG